>NZ_JACJEU010000039.1:22692-25705 GCF_014164215.1 Shewanella sp. SG44-2 | reverse complement strand
ATTAGGTATTTGAAATGGATACATGAATGGCATGTATAGTATTTATATGAAAAGTTGGAAATCATAAATTAAATACTAAGCCAGACAGCAAAAAAGACGCTAAGCGTCTTTTTTAGTTTAAATACAGTATGCTGTAACGATTAATTCGCTTCAGAAGTTAAGTTATGTTGATGTTGGGGAATAGCATCCCATCCTTCTTTGAGTGTTCTTAAAACAGCGACGGCATCATCGATAGCTTGAGTATCATTTTTCAAATTTGCTTCGGTTATTTTCATAATAATAAAGTCATACAACTGACTAAGATTTCCAGCGATCTCATCACCTTCATCCATATTTAAACTATTATTTAAACCATTAACGATTCCAACAGCTTTGCCGATATATATACCTTTATTTTTTAAATCATCATTTTCAATAGCATAACGACTTTGAGCAAGTCTTTCCAAACCACCAGCAAACATCATTTGAATAATGCGGTGTGGTGAGGCTACTGATAATTCGCTATCCAGCGACACCTTACGATATGATTGCAGTGAACTTCTCATGTTTACCTACCTATCTGAACTAATGTTTTTATAAGCATCAATTTTTCGCTTATTCGATTTACTTAAGTTAATTAAATCTTGACGATGGCGAAGAAGCTTAGTTGCTCTTGCTGAAAATAAATGCGATAACTCATAAGCTAGTGTCAGCTCTACTTGATCATTTTCATTGCTAAGTAATTCTCCAACTAAAAATTGACGATCTTTAACATACTCTAGCAAAGATGATACCAACTCATCGGATTCAAGCTCTTCAGCGGAAACGTTCTCAATTTTATCTAATAATGAATTAATTTGTTCATCTAGTTCAGAGATTTTCTTGATGTTCATGCTCACCTAACTATGAATTTCTTACAACACCTGGTAATGAGTTTAGGCGATCAAGCAATCCTGAACTTTGCTGATTTAAACTGGCAACAATAAGATCCATAGCATTAAATTGCTTGGATAATCTTGCTTCGAGTTGTTCCATTTTTAACGTAAACGCTTCACGTTGATCATCTAAACGGCTTGTTGCTTTAGTGTATGTTGTATTTCTACTATCAATTAAACCACCGGTTTTAACATAATTATTTGCCAAATCATCAAGTTTATTTGCAAGTCCTGTTGTTTCTGTTGCAAACAACCCTTCAACGAGATCCATATCACTATTGATTGCAGAAGTTAACTTAGCATCATCAACCGTCATTTTACCGTACCGATCAGTGCTTATTCCTATACTATATAAAGCCGTTTCCGTACCATCGACGTCAACACGTTGACTTACAAGATTTCGTAATTGCGATTCCAAAGAGCGAATTATCGAGTCACCTTGCAATGCACCAGCCTTTTTTGTATCTATATCGTACGACGATAACTGGTCTATCGCGCCCATTAAATTATTGTAAGCATCAACAAAACCAATAACAGTTTCTTTAACCGCATCATTGTCATTTGCAATGGTCAATATAGACTTTTCATTAATATCTGCTTTAGTCACATCGATTGTTACGCCCGAAATAGCTCCTTCGACACTATTAGTTTGTGAGGTAACTTTTTGACCATCGATATACATAATCGAGTTTTGAGCAGTTTGAAGCGTGGTTAAGTTAGCAGAACCGAACATATCATTTAAACCGGTTCCGCTTGAATCTGTAGCAGTAATAGCGACTTGACTGTCAGTCCCTGCGGTATTTGAACTAAATACAATTCTACTGCCTGCATCACTGGTCACAATTGAAGCGCTAACACCTGTATTATCTGTGTCACTATTCACTTTACTAGCAATAGTCTCAAGTGTATCTGCGGCATTAATAGCAACAGTAAAAGTGTTGCCTCCAATACTTAAATCTAAACTACCTTCGCCAACAGCTTGAGTTTTATCTGCAGAAAAAGCCGCACCTAATTTATGTGGCTTAGCTAGTTGCTCAACTTCAATATTATAGCTACCCGCTTGTGCTGACTTTGTTGTTGATACTGTAAAATAAGCACTGTCTCCGGTGGTAACTTTACGCTGATTTAAGGTATCGCCATCTTGTAATTTTGCCAATGCGTCTTGGAATGTTGATAGTTGACTTTTTAACGTACCTACAGCTGAAACCTTAGCTTTGATAGAGGCTTCTGTTTTATTAAATATGGTTTCTTTGGGAACCTTTTCGGCATCAACTAGAACACTCACAATGTTGCTGATATCTAAACCAGAACCAAGACCTGTTGCTGTTAAAGCCATAATAAACTCCCTAGAATCTTAAATCACGTATCTTTTTGACAGGTTACACTTCTATTTTCATTAATATACCAGAGACTTCACTTAATTTTTCAGCTAATTTAAGAGCTTCCTCACTGGGTATTTGCCTGATGACATCACCAGACTCAATATCTTGAACTTTAATCACCCTTTTACCCGAATCGTCATCAACAGAAAATTTTAATCCTTTTTGCATTATAGCCATCATTTCTGTCAACTCTTTAGCAACGTCATTCAATTCATCTTTTTCACTTTTCTGCACGGGTAAATTCTCAGCTTGATTTATAACTTGCACTGAGGGGGCTCTTTTTAATTCAGTAACCTTTTCATCTGACACTGTAACGATAAGCGGATCTTTGCTTAAGGCATTTTTTTCATCATCCGTTTTTGCTAAAAACTGGGCCGAATGATTATTAATGGTGTTAATTTCCATGATGCACCTCAAACTAAAAACGCATGTAACCGATTTGACAAACACAAATAGAGACTGAGACTGAAGACAAAGGGAGATCCGCTAACGGATCTCCCTATCACTATTATAGTCAATAATAGATAATGGTTATAATAGTGATAATGCTATTTGCGGTAACTGGTTGGCTTGAGCAAGCATCGCCGAACCAGTTTGTTGTAACACTTGGTTTTTAGTCATTGTCGCCGTTTCTTTGGCAAAATCGACATCAACAATACGAGATTTTGCATCTGCTATGTTTGCTTGGGTGTTAGCACTATTAGAAATGTTATAACT
>NZ_JACJEU010000039.1:0-22592 GCF_014164215.1 Shewanella sp. SG44-2 | reverse complement strand
GTGACCTACTTGGAAAACTTTATCTGTATAACCACCAGAGGTCAACTTAGTATCACCAAAAGCGGTCGTATTTGCAATTGCCGTTATTTCAGTTGCAAGCGAGTCCATTTCATTTTGAAGAGCTGTAATATCACTGGTTGAATTTGCACCGTTAGTCGCTTGCACAGTTAGGTCGCGCATACGTTGCAGAATGTTAGTTTGCTCTTGCATTGCACCTTCTGCAATTTGTGCAATTGAAATCGCATCATTCGCATTGCGCATACCAACGTCTAAACCACGTACTTGAGAATTCAAACGATTTGAAATAGCTAAACCGGCAGCATCATCTTTAGCACTGTTAATGCGTAAACCACTCGATAAACGTTCCATCGACGTCGATAATGCTTGACTTGATGTATTTAAGTTCTTTTGTGCTTTCATTGATGTCACGTTGGTATTTACTGTAATAGCCATAAGTAATTCCTCATTCCTAGTTTTGTTGCCAAGACTGTGGAGCTTGGCTAAATTTTACAATTTAACGAGATTGCTTATTGTTAGATGTAATCAAACAATGACAGCGAACCCACTTTACTAAACACACTCGATACCGCATTAAGTGCAAGTTGTTGCTTTTCAAATTCTGTAATAGCTTCGGCATAATCTAAATCTTCGAGAATAGATAGCGTACTGCTATTGATAATTTTTTCTTCCAAATGGTTTGTCGAAATGCTCTCTAAACCTTTCAAATTGTTACCCGCGATCCCTCTTGCTGTACTGACTTGATTTTGACCACTATCAATATCATTCAATAGTTGTGCCAACTGCGACTTTCCTTGAGGGGTATTTGTGCCTTCCGGCGTTTTCAATAAGGCAAGTGCTTTGCTAAATGAATCAAAAATACTAATCGTTTCAATAGGCTCGATAGTAAATGAGTCACCTGCTGTCGGAGTCCCGCTTAATTTAACGTCTATGCCATTAAAAGAAACCGCATTAGTAGGATCAAAGTTAACAACTGTTTTGACTGCTGTGTTAGCCGAACTTGATACTTCAAGATCAACAGCAGTACCATTTGCAACAAATTTAAATGTATATGTATCAGGTGTATGAGGTGTAGAACCTGTTATTTTGGCACTAGCAACGGTAAAGTCACCTTGTTGTGGAGACAAATAATTGACGCCATAATCACCTAAAGGATTAGCGGCATTCATAAAGGCTGAATCACCAGGAATATTTGTCGCCATTGCAATACCTGAAGCTACAACACTTTTTCTAACGCCAGAATCACCGCTGTAAACAATTTCACCATTAGTATCGAAAGCAAAGGGTTGAGAATTCGTTTTATTACCCGCAAACATATAATTGCCAGATTCATCCTTGCTATTGGCAATAGACATTAGCTCTTCTAGACTCGATCTCATTTCATCGGCAATCATTTGCCGCTCAACTGAACTAAGACTGCCGTTAGCGCCTCTTAATAATTGCTCACGCATTGATGAAATTAATGTCTCAGCACTACCAATTTTGCTTTCACTAATGGCTAAACGGTTTGTGGCGTAATCAATATTCTTTTCATATTGTGCAACTAATGTATTTTTCTGCTTTAGATTATCAATACCAATAGCCGCAACTGGGTCGTCACCCGCAGTATTAACCTTTTTGCCACTATCAATTTGCGCCATGATGGTGTTGGTGGCAGATTGCTTATTTAATATGCTATTGGTGTTTTGCTGAAACATCTGTCCGGTAGAAATTCTCATGATGTATCTCCTAGCGAACCGAGCTGAATAAAGTATCGAAAATGGTTTGCGCTGTAGTCATAATTCTGGCAGCTGCTTGATAGGATTGTTGAAAGCGCAATAGATTTGCAGCTTCTTCATCAAGGTTTACACCAGATTCACTTTGCACCCGAGTACTAGCTTGTTGATATATTGCCGTCGCCGAGCCCACACGCACTTCAGCAGACTTAGTTTGGCTACCAATATCCAATTTAGTATTTTCAAATACACTGGTTAAGGTGCCAGTGCCGTTATTCATTAATTTGGTGTCCGACAGCTTAGCCATTTCAACGGCATTACTGTTGTCGCCTTCGGCAAATGCTAAATCAAACGTAAATGTATCGATAACACCAGCAGTGGATTGATCGTCAATTTCGAAACTAAAACCAAAACCCGTATTAATTTGTGGTGGAGTAAATGCGGTTGGGCCACCAACGCTCGTGCCAGCGGCATTAAAAACTTCAAAAGTTTTTGTAGCGGTATTGGTATTAACTCGAACCGAAAGTTCACTTCCTGTAACCGGGAAGTTAGCATCGGCACGATTAATGGCATTCACTTTTACCGCTAACTCACCAGAGTTGGTTGTATTTGGCGTAATTTGAGGCCCAGCAGCGGCAATGCCTTTAGGGTCGGTCATCACTACTTTTAAACCTGCAGCAGCACCAGCCGTTGGACGAATTTCAAACTTATCACCATCCGCTATTGGGCCGCCGGCAACATTAATGCTAAAACCTGCACTACTTGTTAATTGAGTACCCGATAATGTTAAGTTTGATACTTTTCCGGTTTGATTATCTGTTAATTGATAACCATTCGCTGTGGTAAAACTCAGTTGGTAGGTGCTTCCTGACAATGCGCCAACATCGTCAATATTGACCGACATGGCTGCCGTACCGCTATTAGTAGAATTACTTCCTACACGACCAGATGACATTAATGGGTCGTTAATATCACTAAAAATATCGCTACCAACGTCACCGTTTAAATCAAAACCTTTAGACTGCATTTCATTAAAGGTGTCTGCTATGCCTAACGCTAATTGGCCTAGTTCAGTACTGGCAGGTAATAAGGTATCGTCCCTAAATGAAAATAATGCGCCAAGTTGACCACCCAGCTTAGACGGATCAACATTAAGAGTTTTATCGCCAATAGAAGCATTAATGCGTGGTTCATTTGGGTAAGGGTCGCCAGTACTGATGCCCATCGACATCGACACTTCACCTGACACCAACATTACTGAGCCGCCCAGCATAATTGACTTTGCACCAGTATCTAACGGAATAACATTAACCTGCGCATACTGGCTGAGTTCTAAAATGAGGGCGTCTTGCTTGTCTAGTACTTGGCTGTCTTGGTCTTGAGATTTCATCAACTCTAAATTGATGTTGCCTAGCTCTTTACTGATTTCATTTATTCGAGTGGTAATGGATTCTATTTGGCTATTGGTTTGTTTCACCTGGCCATCTAGTTGTGATTGCATTTGATTTAAGCCAATGGCCAACTGCTGCGCAGAACTTAAGCTGTTTGTACGAATACCAAGATCTGTCGGTAAATCGGCCACACTATTAATGCTAGCAAAAAAGTTATTTAGATTTTCTGGCACCATTTTGCCAATTTGAGAATAAATCTCATCTAACTCACTTAACTTATTGTAAGACGTTTCAGCCGCACTCATGCTGGTTTGGCCGATGCGTAATTCACGTGCGGCAAATTCGTTATAAACACGTTTAACATCCGACACATAAGTACCGGTGCCATAAAAACTATTGCCCAAGCGTTGTGATTCTAATGATGACTGAGTAGCAACTTGACGGTTGTAACCTTCAGTATTGGCATTGGCGATGTTATTACTGGTCACACCTAACTGTGCTTGAGATGCTTGAACGCCTGTGCGAGCGATATTGAGTAAGTCAATCGACATTATTTAGTCTCCACAGGTAATATAGATTTAAGGCCTTCTTTAACCGATTTCATCACATTGATGACTTTATTGGCATATTGAGGGTCTGTGGCGTAGCCAGCTTTTTGTAACGCTTTAATAAATTGAGTTGGTTCAGCGGCAACTTTACGTGCATCCTGATAACGATCGCCTTGGCTAATAAATGACACAAAGTCATTAAAGCTCTGTTCAAGGTTGTCATACATTCTGAAATCCGCTTTTTGTTGCACCGCGATGCCCTTTTCAAACTCCAATGTATTGACTGAGGTTTTATCACCTTGCCAACGCTTGTCTGCTTTAATATTAAACAGGTTATGGCTCATAGTGCCGTCGTTACGGCGTACCACTTTTTGGCCCCAACCGGTTTCTAACGCCGACTGGGCAATTAATACCTCAGCTGAGGTTCCTAACGATTTAGCCGCTTTTTCAGCGTGGGGATACAACACTGAGATAAAATGTTCTGGGCTGGTAAATTGACTCACTGCTATGCCTTTGCTTTTTGGCAAAGTAACATCAGCTTGCGGCAATACTTTGCCTATTTGTACCGCTTGACTGGCTAATTGCTCACCGCGCAATACACTATTTAACTGTTCACCGTCTAGCACATTAGTAAGTTGGGCTGACATTGGTCGCATCGATTCGGCGCTATCTATAACAGAATGGGCAATAACAGAATGCGATGCTGCTATTTGATCTTTTGGCGCAATAATATCGAGAGTGTCTTTATCTAACTCTGTTGCTGGAGCAACAAACATACTTGGGTTAACTTTGTAGTCTGTATTACCACGCAATACCGATGCTGGTGTAATGGGGCTATCATCTGGGTCTAATTGCTGCACCATCATCTCAGCCAGCCCCAACATGCCTTTATTAGATAAATCGACTGACATTTGCTGATCGCGCATTTGTTCAAAAAATGCGGTGGTTTCACTGTTCATTGGATTGTCTGACTTAAACGCGGCATTAGCATCTCGCATGCTTTTCATTAGCATTTGAATAAAGATACCTTCAAATTGCTTTGCCGCTTCTTTAAGTGCCCCCTTCTCGTCTTTCTGGGCTTGGACACGAAGTGAATCTAGTCCTCCTAGATCCAGAAAGTTCGATGAAGCTGACAACTTTTCCATAGTCATTCCGACAATTATTAGATGATGATAAGTTCACCATGCAAAGCGCCTGCCATTTTTAACGCTTCGAGTATGGCAAGTACGTCTGATGGTGCGGCACCCACTAAATTCACGGCTCTGACAAGCTCATCAAGTGTGGTACCTGGATTAAACATAAACATACGACGATCTTTTTCTGACACATCAATCGTACTGTTTGTCGTAACAACCGTATCACCACCCGCTAATGCGTTGGGTTGTGACACTTGGGTGGCCTCAGCAATAGTCACGGTTAATCCGCCATGAGTGACAGCTGCGGGTAATAACTTGACGTTTTGGCCAACCACAATGGTGCCGGTACGTGAGTTAACAATCACTTTGGCTGATTCTTCTGCTGGTATAACTTCAATGTTTTCTAATACCGATAAAAACGACACCCGCTGTGAAGCATCGCGTGGCGCGCTCACTTGAATAGAGGTGGCGTCAATTGCCTTTGCCATATCCGGACCCAGTAAATCGTTAATTGCATCTGCGGTACGTTTGGCGGTTGAAAAATCAGAGCGACGTAAATTAAACGTAAGGTAATCACCGCTAGCAAACGGACTAATTACACTGCGCTCGACAATGGCACCACTTGGGATACGGCCAACGGTTGGAGTGTTTTGAATCACCATTGAGCCATCTAGCCCTTCGGCACTAAAACCACTTACAATTAAGCTTCCCTGAGCAATGGCATACACATTGCCATCGACCCCTTTCAAGAAAGTTTGTAATAAAGTGCCACCACGTAAACTTTTTGCTTCACCTAAACTGGACACGGTAATGTCAAGATTTTGACCCGGCTTAATAAAGGCCGGCATTTCGGCATGCACAGCAACGACAGCGACGTTCTTTGAATTAGGACGAACAGAGTCTGGTAAATTAATGCCGAAATTTTTGAGCATGGTTCTGAAAGTTTGTTCGGTATAACGGGTTTTTTCCCCTGTACCAGGCAAACCCACCACCAAGCCATAACCCACTAATTGGTTACTTCGCACCCCTTGAATACTGGCGATGTCTTTAATCCGTTCGGCATGTGCAGGCGCGGTTAGCATTAATATTGATGCAACAGCCGCTACAATCAGGTTGATTTTCATGCATTACTCCTTAAAAAGGCCACCAGTCACTCATAAAGAATGAACTCAGCCAACCGACTTTTTGGGAGTCAGCAAACGTACCGGTACCGCTATACTGAATACGAGCGTTAGCCACTCGTGTCGAATCGATTGTATTGTCTGGATTAATGTCTTCACTGCGGATCATTCCGGTGACACGAATAAACTCATCACCGTTGTTAATTGAAATCCATTTTTCACCGCGGATCACCAAGTTGCCGTTACTGAGCACTTGGATGATATTGGCTGAAATACTGCCATCTAAACTGTTAGATTGATCGGCATCAGACTCGCGCTTGGTATTCATGCTGTCGGAGTAACCTAAATCAATTGGGACACCACTGATGGAAATATTTTTACCGCCGGCATAAACGGGCTCTACGCTTAAATCTGAGCCTTTTTTGATTTCGTTATTAGCACTTTTCGACGCTTGTGTGGACTCTTTTAACGTGACGGTAATAATGTCACCGACGCGATGCGCACGAATATCGGAATACAAGCTTGATGCTTGGCTATCAAGATAAATAGATCCCGTTGGCGCCACCTGCGTCGGAACGGTATCTGGGTATACCGGCGCATAAAATGGGTCATCAGCAATGGGTTTTCTGGCTGTAGAACTACAGCCAACCAATAACACCACTGAAGCTAACGCAATGTATTTAATCATGTTAGCTCCTTAGAGATTCTGATTAATATAAGACAGCATCTGATCAACTGCCGATATAACCTTTGAGTTCATCTCGTAAATACGTTGACCTTGGATAAGGTTGACCAACTCTTCTGTTACATTCACGTTAGAGGTTTCTAGTGCTCCTTGGCGAATAGAACCTAAGCCGTCTAACGATGCTGTACCTTGAATAGGTGTGCCGCTTGCACCCGTTTCGGTATACAAGTTTTGTCCTAACGGGTCTAAACCTGCCGGATTAATAAAATCGGTCATGGTTAACTGGCCAATAACCTGACTTGCAGCGGTACCAGGGGTTTGCACTGATACTTCGCCCGATGCAGACACCGTAATACTGGTGGAATCATCCGGGATGGTAATTGGCGGTTGCACCACATAGCCTGAACCTGGAGTTACAATCTGACCGGTATCATCTAAGCTGAACTGGCCATTACGCGTGTAGGCTGCTGTACCATCTGGCATTTGCACTTCAAAAAAGCCCGAACCTTCAATCATTAAATCTAATGAGTTATCGGTAGTCAGCATGTTGCCTTGGGTAAACATTTTTTGGGTAGCAACAACTTTAGTACCCGCACCAATGTTTAAACCATTGGGTAATTTGCTATTATCTGAGCTTATGCCACCGGCTTGATTAACCGTTTGATACAGTAAGTCTTCAAATACCGCGCGACTTTTCTTAAATCCGACAGTGCTGGCGTTGGCCACGTTATTCGAAATAACGGCAATGTTAGTTTGCTGGGCATCGACACCGGTTTTACTTATCCATAACGCTGGATGCATAATAATTACTCCTAACTAATTCTCATCAAGGAAGTGGACGCCCGATCAATTTCTTCAGCGTTCTTCATCATTTTGACTTGCATTTCGTATTGACGTTGAATATCAATCATGGCGACCATTTCATGCACTGAGTTCACATTACTGCCTTCAACCGCGCCGCTTTCAACTTGAACGCCGGGGTCGTTTGGTGCATTGCCACCCGCAGTTAAGCGAAACAACCCATCTTCACCGCGCATGAGGTTTTCGTTACCAGGATTAACTAATTTAATCCTCGCGACCTCTTCTATCACTTCCGCGGTTGCTCCTTGCGGACGTACTGAAATAATACCGTTGGCGGAAATTTCTATTTTCTCAACCGGGATGGGTAACACAATAGGACCCGAAGCTCCCATTACAGGGCGGTTACTGCTATTTAACAACAAACCTGTACTGTCAATTTTTAAACTGCCCGCACGGGTGTATCCTTCAGAACCATCTGCCGCTTGCACTGCAAGCCAGCCATCACCCTTAACCGCAATATCAAGGTCACGACCAGTGGTTTTAATCGGACCACCGTTAAAATTACTGCCTGGGCTTTCCATCATCGAAAATACCCGTGTAGGCAAGCCTTCACCAAATGCCTGCATTGAACGGGCTTGGACCATGTCAGCTTTAAATCCATCAGTATTGGCGTTAGCAAGATTGTTCGCACTCACTGCTAGGGCATTCATCCCCTGCTTTGCGCCACTCATGGCAATATAAAGAAATTTGTCCATTTTTTGCTCCGTCAAACTTTCTGCAAAAACACTATATACACAGAATAAGCAAGTATCATGCCAATGAGATTTAAGTTGTGTTGTAAGGAGGTAACTACATGAATCAGTTAATCAATAAAATTAACGAATAACGCGTGAGTGTCAAAAAAGCATCTATCAACACTAGTGAGGTAATAACAAGGAGTAGCGAGGAGTAACAATAACAAGGATAAAGGCAAGGTGTTGCCGTAAACGGCAACACCTATTATCACGTAAACATAAATTAATAAGGTAAAGGTAAACGTAAACTTAGCGGATCTGTAATATCGTTTGATTCAAAGTATTGTTGACTTCAAGTGTACGCGAGTTAGCTTGGAAGTTACGCTGAGCAGAGATTAAATCAACCAGCTCTGTGGTTAAATCAACGTTTGATTGCTCAAGCGCAGACGAACGAATACTACCAAATGTACCGCTATTGGCCTCACCGGCTAACGCTGGGCCCGAATCTAAACTGGCTTTCCAAGAAGTATTGCCCACTTGAGTGAGCCCTTGTTCGTTAGCAAAACGAACTAAAGCCACTCGCGCTAACGGAACCGTTGAGCCATTACTATAACTGGCGGTAATTAAACCATCTGAACCAATACCGACATTGGTTAATCGACCCACGGTAATACCATCTTGAGTCAATTCAGTCACTTCAAACGGAGAAGAATACTGAGTTGGATTATTAAATTTTATCGTAAGGGCTTGAGTACCATCAGCGCCGGGGCCTAAAGCACCTGCACCACCAGCACCTAGTGCTTCAGTGGTAATAGTACCAGGGCTACTGCCAGTATAAGCACCAACAGAATTAAATTTTAGGACAGCCCCTGACCACACTCCGCCATCAGTCGGGTTATTGGCAGTCGCGGTACCGGTAAATGTATTATCACCAACTTTATCCCCATCACTATCAGTGTCATAACTAGCAGCACCAGTAACAGGATCTGGCTCAACATCCACAGGGTCACCATCGACGGCATAAAAGACCACCCAATTACTTTCATCAGTATATGAACCGTTCGTTGGCTTAACAAAGTAGGTGGTCATAATATGCGACTCACCTAACGAATCATAAATCGTCACCGAGGTGGAATTATTAAATGTATCAGAATCGGCAGGATTAAAATTAGCGGGATCTAAGGCTTCCTCACTCACATTAAGATTCATCTGCAAACCAACATTACCGGTTTGCACAGGGCTACCCGCCGTGTCAGGGATCTTAATTGGTTGAGTTGTGGTTAAACTGACAGAGGTTGAACCACCATCTTCATCCACGGGGAAACCTTGTAAAAAATTACCCGCTGAGTCGACCATATAATTACTTGAGTCAACTTTAAACGCCCCCGCACGGGTGTATGACTGATCTTGCGAACCTAATTCTGAAGAGGTAACAAAGAAGCCACCACCACTGATCGCCATATCCAACGAGTTACTGGTAAATTGCAAGCTACCTTGATGAAACTGCTGCGCAACTTGTGTGGTAGTTGCACCGCCACCCACTGCCGTTTTACTGTTAGAAAAAATTGAATTGGCGTAAACGTCAGCAAATTCAGCTCGAGATTCTTTAAAACCAATAGTATTGACGTTCGCGATGTTATTCGCGGTCGTATTTAAATCTTTTTGCGCGGCAGCGATACCACTCAATGCGATGTTAAATGACATATTACACCTCTCACATTTAATTCATTTATGATGACAGCTAACGGTTCGTTATTAGCCGTACTATGTTTCAGATACTGCGAGTACGTCAGATAACTTAATTCCACCTACTCCACGCAAATTCAAAATTGCTCCTGTTGCTACAGTGCCTAATGACACACTAGTAACATGAGCGTAAGTCGACACGGCTAAATCTTCCGACGTTCCATCGACTTTACCACTGGCCTTAATGGCATAATTACCCGCTTTAGCTGGGTTACCACTTTTATCTAAACCATCCCAAGTCACATCAACATTGCCGCCTTTACTGCCGTCAACATTAAAGCTCTTAATAAGCTGACCCGACTCGTCTTCAATCCTTACCGTAATCGTTTCAATTGCTGACGGCGTACTGATCACCCCTTTTATCTCAGAGCTTTCAGTAGAGATAGCGCCGGTATCAGAAGGAATTAGCACTTTTCGTCCAACCAAGCCTGAAGCTTGTAACGCCTGGCTAGAACTCATCACAGTATTAAGGTTAAGGATTTCATCATTAAGATTTGAAATACCATCGACTGTAGAAAACGATGCCATTTGGGCAATCATTTGATCGTTATCAACCGGTTTAAAAGGATCTTGCATCGACAACTGCTGACTAAGTAAAGCAAAAAAATCCTCTTGCTTTAACATCTGATCTTTTGATTCAGGGATAGCGCTTTCTTCAGGCAAACGAATTCCGTCTAGGAAAGGATTACCCGTAGTCGTGCTGGTCGTATTTGTCTGTACAGAACTTTTCGTTGTAGCGCTAGTATTAGATGCACTACTGGATTGTTGCGGTAAAGACTGACTGTAAGAATTAACGAGGCTCATTGTTACCTCCTTGAATAATCATACTATTTACCCATCCTTAATGTCTGTTGCAACATAGACTTTGTTGCATCAGCCACCTGAACGTTCATTTGATAAGAACGCGATGCAGAAATCATATCCGCCATTTCTTCCATCACATTGACATTAGGTTTATAGATAAAACCATCACCATCCGCCATGGGATGGTCTGGCGAATATTCTTTTAATAATGGTTTATCACTTTCGACAATGCCTTTAACGGTCACGCCAGGTGAGCTATTTTGTTGGCTATTGGCTTTTAGCATTTCGGCTTCAAAAACGGGATGACGCGCGCGATAGGTTTTATCGACACTGCTAGACACAGAATCAGCATTGGCAATATTACTGGCGGTGGTATTCAAACGCACTGACTGCGCAGACATACCTGAACCAGAAACATTAAAAATATTAAATAAACTCATAATTAATCACCTCGCAATGCTTTACGCATGCCATTAAATTTTCCCTCAAGAAAGCCTAATGACATTTGATATTCGAGCGCATTTTGCATAAATGCAGCTTGCTCTTTTTGCGTATCGACAGTATTACCATCGCCAGTATCAGCTTGATTTGGCATACGATATTGAACATGCTGTTGACTTAACGCCGTTAAATCAAAATGTTTCTCTGTAGTTTGGCTCATACTCAAGCCTTTCTGATGCGAGCTTGCAGCTTGCATAGCAGAAGCAAAATTGACATCTTGAGCTTTATAATGAGGAGTATTGGCATTGGCGATATTACTTGAAATCACTTCTGCTCTTTGCGCTCGAACGCCCAAAGAATATTGGTGAACACCTAATGCATTATCGAAATTAATCGCCATAAAATTGCCTCCATCAGCTAACTGATAGAAATAAAGCAAAGGTTATGCCAACAATTTAATTTATGGGTGAATAAAAGACAAAAACAAACATGCCGACGAATGCCGGCATGATAAATAGGTTAAACTATTATATTATCTAGGTTTTCTTTTGATAATAGATCCCAGGATTACAGCGAACCATATTAAATTCATCGGTTAACCCTGCTAGAGATTCTGACGCACCCAAAAATAAAATACCCTTAGGATTAAGTGCGGCAGCAAATTGCCGCAAAATTTTAGCCTTTGCCTCAGGAGCAAAGTAAATCAACACATTGCGGCAAAAAATAATATCGTATTTACCTAATAAGCTATAACTTTCAAGTAGATTATGGGCTCTAAAGTTAACTAAACGCTTCACATTATCTTTAACTTTCATGTTGCCTGAAGGCAAAGCATCAAAAAACTGACGTTTACGTTCTTCAGACAAACCACGAGCAAGTGCTAAACCATCATATTCAGCATTCTTACAACGATCTAACATAGAAGGTGATAAGTCTGTTGCCTGAATCGTCGCGCCTCCTGGTAAAGTACCAGGTTTACGCTGTTGATATTCCAACACCGTCATGGCCAACGAATAAGGTTCTTGCCCTGAAGAGCATGCCGCCGACCAAATTTTTAATGGTCTGCCAAGCTTGCTGTATTCAGGCAGTAGAGTATTGTGCAGTAATTCAAATGGATAACGGTCTCGAAACCATAACGTTTCATTGGTGGTCATCGCATCTATCACTTCAGCGCGCAGTTGCCGCTCTATCGGTTTCATCGACTTTTTAACCACCTCAGACAAAGAAGGCAAATTATGCTTCCCCATCAAAGGTGCTAAACGACTGCGTACTAAATATTGTTTGTTCTCACCTAACACAATACCGCTATGCTGTTCTAAAAACAGTCTAAATTGATTGTACTCTGCTTCAGCAAGTGATTTATCTGTCACATTATCTTCCTAATATGTAAGCCTATGAGTTTAACCTCCAATATTTTGCAATCTTTTGCAATAATAAAAGGTTTATAAACTTAAATGTTTGTTAACCGCAGCGGCTAACTCATCGGGGTTAAACTTAGCAATAAAGTCGTTAGCCCCTACTTTTTGTACCATCGCCTGGTTAAATACACCACTTAATGATGTGTGCAATACTACTTTGATATTCTTTAATTTTGGATCATTACGAATTTCAGCCGTTAAGGTGTAGCCATCCATTTCAGGCATTTCAATATCAGAAATGATTAACGGGATCTCAACTGACACATCATCCATTTCTGCGGCAATACTTTTCAGTTTTTCTAACGCCTCTCTACCATCTTTAGCGGTATCGATTTGCAGATTTAATGACTCTAACGAACGAATAATTTGTTTACGTGCCACTGCTGAATCATCAATAACCATAATATGATAATGCTGCTCTCTATCAATAGTTAATGCTTCATTGAGCTCTTTACTGATAGAAGTCTTAACCGGTGAAATTTCATCAAGAATTTTTTCAACGTCTAGAATCTCAACCAACTCACCTTCAATCTCTGTCACCGCGGTTAAATAAGAAGAACGGCCAGAACCTTGCGGTGGAGGCATAATCGCTTCCCAGTTCATGTTGATAATACGTTCAACAGAACTCACTAAAAAACCTTGAATACTACGGTTATATTCGGAAATGATAATAAAGCAATTTTCTGTTGATGTCAGTGGACGTCCACCCGTTGCAGCACTTAAATCGATAACGGAAATGGTTGCACCACGAATATGAGCAACACCTTTAACAAAACGGTTTAATTTAGGCAACGTAGTCAGTGGTGGACATTGCAAAACCTCTTTCACTTTAAACACGTTAATGCCAAACCGTTGACGGCCGCTAAGCCTAAACAATAGCAGCTCTAGTCTGTTTTGCCCGACAAGTTGGGTACGTTTATTTACTGAATCTAAAATACTCGACATAACAAGGCCTTGTAGTTAACTGTCACCCAAAAGGATAAAAATTGTTCTCTGAAATTATAGTAAACCTTGGTTTAGCATAATACGGTTAGTGCATATCTTACTGATGATCACTCAATTTGAGTTTAAACCATCACCAATCTAACAAATACATCTCAATTTAATGAATCAAAAAAGTGGGCATGCAACTTGCTTTAATTTGTATAAATTAGCTCGCACTGTGAACTGACACTTTTTTGACAAAGGGATAATGTTATTCTTATGTCCCCTAGCCCATTTATTTTAGCTTATTGCGTATGCAGAGATTACTCGCATATTTTTCGTTTTTCAAAGTATAGGTGCATTCTGGCAAAACAAGCTAGTATCTTCATTATGAAAGTATTTTTTTTATGTTTTTTGTGTTCAATAACATTTTCTTTGCCAGCATTTGCTAGCGAAGAAATTATCACACCTTCTCTATCGACCATTTATAAGTTAGCTAAAGAGGCGGTAGCCAAAAAAATTGATGCTGACTCAAAAGCTAAAGTGCAAATAACCCCACAAAATCTTGAGGGCCGTATCAGTCCACCGGCCTGTTACCCGCCGATTAATGTTGAACTTGCCAGTGAACGAGCTATTAGTCGAAATAACATGGTAAAACTCAGCTGCAATAGCCCAGACTATGATTATCCATGGCAAATGTATCTCTCTGTTCGAGTCGAAATCCAATATCCTGTTGTGGTTGCTAACCAACTATTGTCCCCAGACCAAATTATTGGCGAACATCATTTACAAGTTATGTATGTTGACCAATATAGCTTAAAAGGTCAGTTTTTTTCCGACACCACGACATTAATTGGTTCACGAGTGAAACGCCGGGTAGCGAAAGACTCTCCAGTATTAAGTAATAACCTGTGTTTTGTTTGCAAAGGTGACACGGTTTCTATCTATGCAAAAACCACTAATGTAGAAATAAAAACCCTTGGAGAAGCACTGCGAGATGGCAATATCGATGAGGTTATCAGAGTAAAAAACAGTAACACTAGCAAACAATTTGATGCTGT
This sequence comes from Shewanella sp. SG44-2, assembly GCF_014164215.1. Lineage (NCBI taxonomy): Bacteria > Pseudomonadati > Pseudomonadota > Gammaproteobacteria > Alteromonadales > Shewanellaceae > Shewanella > Shewanella sp. SG44-2. Next base: position 8,049 of record NZ_JACJEU010000039.1, on the reverse strand, counting down.
TGTAATTGGCGTTGGCGAAGTTGAAGTAAGAATGTAAAATAGCGTTAAAGTTTTTTCCTGGGGTGCCGATAGCCTGATTGGAAAACCTGATTAATTACGCTGGAGCCTAACATGGCAATTGACATTAAGCATAACACTGCTACCAATACACAAATGCGCACTGCACGTAACACGCAGTCTGCTACGCAATCTACAACTGCTGCAGCCCCAAAATCAGCTGCACCGGTTAAAACAGATTCCGTTAGCATTACCTCTCAAGCTCAACAGCTTCAGAGCGCGCAAACAAAAATGGCATCGTTACCAGAAGTCGACCTAAAAAAGGTCGCTGAAATTAAACAAGCAATCTCTGAGGGACGATATAAAGTTGACCCAGAAAAACTTGCTGCGAATATTGCCAGCTTTGAAGCAGAGCTAGGCGGTTTATCGTTTGACAGAGAGTAACCGTTAAACGTTACTCTTTAATTTGTTTTAACGACACACAGATAATTAGGTGCAAACTTGCATCATAGAGAAGTGTTAGTTAAGAAAACCTAAGAGTAATTTATGACAGAGTTAAACCAGCAATTACATAAGCAAGCAAGCGAAGAACAGCTCAAAGAGCTACACCAACTGCTTGATAACCAAAATCAGACATTAGTGCAGCTGAAATCGCTTATTGTTGAAGAAAAAGCGGCATTATCCAAACAAGATGCCGATAAGCTGCTGGCACTTTCCAAAGATAAAACCCAGTGCTTATTCAATATGAAAACTACTGACGAGAAACTGGCAAACCACCCACAGCACAATCTGCTTACTACCGATGCTGAATTGGCACAACAAGTCGCACAAGCTAGAGCTATTCTCGCCGAGTGCAAAGACATCAACAGCCAGAATGCCAGCTTGATTGAGCTCAATATCGCCAGCCTCAATCGATTTGCCCAGGCATTACAAGCCAGCCGCAATGCCTCAAGCTTGACCTACAATGACAAAGGTAAAACCTCTACCATTTCAACACTAGGCAATGACTTTTCAGCCTAATAAAGCCTAGAGGCTATAAAACTTAGCAACAGCCTAGAGCGCTGCGCTGCTAGGACGCTTCGCGGCTAGAGGCTATAAAATCTTAGCTGCGAAGCTGTCCCTAGAAGCGCAGCGACCCTAGCAGGACGTAGTCCGCCCTAGAACCTAGCAGGTGATTTACTGAGCTAGCATAGCTTGGCGTAAACTTTGTTGTGCAGGCTCTTCACCTAACCAAATCTTAAGTAAAGCCTGACGAAATGCCTCTCCAGCAATATCTCCCTGAGCTATCCCATTTTTAATACTGCTCACGCCCTTGCCTTTTTGAGTAACAAAAGTAAATTGATCACCTTCGACAATTTCATCTGCAAACAATTGGGTAAAATGTTCAATATCTTTGGCAATTGAGTGAGTGTCATCGTCGGTAGCAGCTTCAAAACCGTCAGTAATGGCATCACGCATTTTGTCTGAAGTGATCATCCCAGAAGTAATTGTTAGCTGGATCACCGCTATCGGCTGAGCAAGCACATCTTCCAGAGTGTGCGCTTTTGTCGGCAGATATAAACTACCCACATATAAATCCATAAAAAATTTACTGCGTACACCAGCGCCATTCAATATCAATGGCTGCTCTACTACTGTCATTTGCTCTGCTACATCAACATCTGCAATCATGCTAGCTTGTGCCAACATCGGCATCATTAACGATAAGCTCAATCCAATTGAAGCTAATACTTTCATATAAACTCTCTAAAAAAACGCAATGCAAACGACTACAACATCAGCCGTTTAACCAACAACCACAACTCAAGTCGGGTAATTTAACCGCGGACGCCTAATTTATATTGGCCATTCTGTAGAAACATCAAGGCTTGCTTGTGCTTTGGCGAGATGAGTATTGGGCCATCATCAAAAAATAAAAAGCACTTCCAATTACGCACAAACACATCCCAGCGAGTTTCAACTATTTGGTACTTTTCATAACAAAAGTACACCACCGCATCATCAGGCCATTGAATATGCGCAATAATTGCTTCAGGCATCGCATTATCATTAGAATCCCATGCCGACTGCCAATGCTCCGTTGCCGCCCAAGCATCTTGCTTTATTGGCCAATCGCCTTTTTCAAACAATTCAGCACGACTACTCTTATTGCTTATCCACTTATCCCACACTTCCATGGCACTTTTATCGGTCAGTGGTTTAATCAAGGCCTTATCATCATCTGATACAGGCAAATCTTTATGGTTAAAAATCCACTTACGCTTATAAAGATCAAACGGAATATATGAATGTGACAAACAACTGCTCCTAGCAACAAAAAATGAAGCGCAATTATAACGCTAAAGCCGATCAGACTGCGATAGCGACAGGGATAAATGATGTGATGAATTATAAAAAAAGAATAAAAAATAACTAACAAATAATGATAGACTGCGTGAAGCTGCGCCCTTATCCCAAGTGTTGAACAAGCCCGAACACGTGAGATGTGACTCTTTATTATGTAAATAACAGCTCGAAAACACACCGTTTGACGTGATTGTTATTGTTATTGTTTTGGGCAACTTATCTGCGGTCAGCAAGTTCCCTTTGCCAGTTATTTAACTCGCTTACAGATGAAGATGGTTCTAGTATCTTAGCTATCCTAAGGCGTTGAGCATTAAATTTAGTGAAATTACACCTCGCAAAAACGAATTAAAATCAGAAGTTTAATAGGGAATGCTGGAGTGATAACTTCAGAGAAGAGATTATTTTTGGTGTCGGTCAAAAAGTATAATCAACCCTGCCCTTTCAGGCACTTTTTATACAGTAAAAAAACTCATAAATAAAAATGTTAAAATCTGTATATTTAAAGATCTACAGAGCAACCCGACATTAAGGGTTAACATATGACCCTGCATATAAATAAATCAATAAAATATCAAATAAATTGTAAATGTATTAAAGTTATACACTAAATGATTATAATTAATATTGAATTCAAGTAAACATTACATGGTCAAAATAGCTTCCGCCAATTTAAAATCAATATAATTGTCTATATCTACAGACCTTATTGTAGGCATAATAATACTAAACATATTATTATTATATTTAATGCCTTTATTTTTAATAAAAGAAGATGCTGTAAAAACATAAACAGCACCATTAAGGCGATAACAAGTTGGTAAGTCTTGGCTACGCTTACCTTTAACGTCTTCTTTAATAAAAGTCCCCATGTTACCATCATTCGGTAAGCTGTTACTCCAATATGGACTATGCTCACATTCACATAATGAAACAACACTATCGCAATTAACGGTAATTAGTTTATCTAATGCCGCATCTATATCTACGGCCAAACGTAATGGTGATGTTGGCTGCAAGATAACAACAATATCAGAATCATTTACTGATAATTCAGTTAATAGGTGAAATATAACACAATCCATCGATGTCGAATCATCGGAAATATCGGATGGACGCATAAAAGGAGTTTTCGCACCATATTGGCGTGCTACGTTTGCAATCTCATTGCAATCCGTACTTACAATCACTTGATCTACATAGTTAGACTCTAGTCCTGCCGCTATTGACCAAGCAATTAATGGCTTACCTTGTAAAGGTAATACATTTTTACGAGGTAAGCGTTTACTCCCACTTCTAGCAGGTATCAAAGCTATCACTTTACGATTATTTATCATTCGTTCATTCCTAAATTGTGAATATCTGCTTGTGCACGATTAAAATCATCCATGCGACCAATATCCAGCCAGTACTCATGAATTGGAAACATCAGTACGTCCTTCTGTTTAGCAATATACTGTTCTAACAAGGTAGGCATATCGATTATATGATCAACAGGTACTGAACAAGCTAATGCTTGACTGACGACATAAATACCTGCATTAACAAAAAAACGTTGAGTCGGTTTTTCTACCATGCTGATAATTTTATTACCTTCATTATTAATAACACCATAAGGAATTTGATAATCATATTTACGCACGCACATGGTCGCATGAGCTGCATTATCAATATGAAACTCTAATAAACGTTCAAAGTTTACTTTCGTTAATACATCACCATTCATCATAATAATCGGTAAATCAGGCATATCTTGTGGTAATAATCCTAAAGCGCCACCTGTGCCTAATGGGCTATCTTCATGAACATAATGGATGTTAACCCCCCACTGACTACCATCACCAAAATGTGATTGAATTTTTTCTGGCATGAAGTGTGTTGATATATAAAAGTTAACAAAACCGGAGTTAATGAAGCTTATAATAACCGTTTCTAAAATAGGTTTATCACCAATGTACAGCATAGGTTTTGGACAGTTATCCGTTAAGGGCCGTAAGCGAGTACCATAGCCACCAGCCATAATTAAAATCGGATTTTGATGTTGCGTCTTCTTCATGACATGTTGCAAAGTCTCAACACCAACCACTTTGTCATCCGTTAAAATCGGTATCGAGTTAATACCATTATTTTGCATTAATGCTAATAATGATGCCTTAGTTGTACTCACGGTAGCAGTCGTTGGCGTTGTAAACATAATGTCACTAACAGGAGCTGAAAGCGCGATGCTATTAATCAATGCTCGACGTATATCACCATCCGTAACAGTACCGAGTAATTTATGATTATCATCAACAACAAGTACAAGTTGCATAGCCTCTTTATTAAGAACTTGTAATACTTCCTGTATATTAGTATCAGGCGAAACTAATATATTTTTCCAATTATGACTCATAACAGTTGAAACCTTTTATATTGCCAATTTTAATGGCGGATAAGATTAATCATAACTTATTTAATACCTAGTGGCTGTTGATCTTTGTTTGGATTTTGTGCAGAAAAGGTAATCTCGCATGATTCACTTCGCAAAAAATACAATGAAATTACCATGTATCGATTAATGCTCACTGATAGGATGTAGTCGAAGATAAAAGTTATTCTGCTTGAAGATAGAGTTTATAACAAGCAAAAGTATTCATTTACGATGGAAGGGATCCACTATCGGTTACATGCTGGCTATCCTTGGCGAGATTTACATGAATATTTTGGCTTATAGAATATGATATACCATGGTTTTTTTACTGTGGTTAAGAAAAGGTATTTTACTCAGGCAGTTCAAAACATAATCGACTGATAGTGATACTAAGTGGGAATTTATTGATGGAAGTTATGTTAAAGCCCATCAATAAACTGCAGGTGCCTCATCTGAGAGAAATCAAATACGTGGTAATACAAGCAAAATCCATCTCGGTGTATACCTCTTAGGTAAACAGACTACTTTCAAATCTCTTTTAGTCATTTTTAAACGTAATGCTAAAGGGCGAAAAGATAAAACAGCAACGGGTGACAAAGCCAGACAGAGTAAGCAGTCTCGTGCAAGTGCAGAGCGAGAAAAAGAGCCTTGGCTACTAGCGACATCACTTTGTAATTCAGTAAGCGCTCAATTAACCGGTGAAGGTTATTCTGCTTCACCTAATCAACATTCTACGGCAGCAAATCAGACAGTTCATCTGATGGTGCACGCTTGGGTAATTCCGTAAATAGATGACGGACATAGTAGTAGGGATTCAAATCATTGGCACTGCAGGTCATCACCAGGCTGTACAAATTCGCACTGGCTTTAGCCCCACCCACCGACGTCGAGAACATCCAATTTTTTCGTCCTGTGGTAAACGGCCTAATATCCCGCTCAGTGTCATTATTATCAATACTGATATCCCCACCTTCAAGATAGGTCCGTAATTTAGGCCACTGATTTAAGGTGTAACTAATGGCTTTGCCCAATGCCCTTTAGGTAAAACATGTTGGCTGTTCAGCCAAGAATAAAATTCATTGAGGATAGGTTCGGCTTGTTGCTTTCTCAGCTGTTGACGCGCTTGGGAGGTTAAGTTTTTTGCCTGCTTTTCTATCCCGTAAAGTTTGGCTATGTAACTGAGCGCTTTTTCGGGTTTACCTGCTTTTTTTGAAGGCGATGCTTTTTGAGCATCGGTAAATTTACGTCTGGCATGTGCCATACAAGGAGCTTGAGTGACCTGTTCAAGCGTATTGTAAGCACTGTAGCCATCTGTCAGGAGGTAGCCTGAGTATCCCGTTAGGAAATCCTTTACACAGGCGGCAGCAGGACTCGGTTGATAGTCGTAAATAACCGCAGGGTTTTCTGCAAATTCACCACTGCGGTAAACCCACATGTACGACTTAGTTTCGGCTTTTCTGTCTTCTTCTCGAAGGATTTGTACCGTTGTTTCATCGGCACAAATGAGTTTTTCGCTCAGGAGCTTATCCTTCATTGCATCGATAATGACTTGGACTTTATCACCTAGCTGTACACACCAATTTGCGAGCGAGCCTCTGCTTATATCAATTCCTGAGCGATTTAACATATCAACCTGGCGATACAGTGGTAATGCATCCACGTATTTAGCGGTTACGATAGCGGCAAACGTTTCAGCACTGCCCATGCTTTTAGGCAGCATACTCCCAGGCTTAGGGGCGGTAATGACTTTATTGCTGACGTGTGTTTTTTCACATTGACGACACGTGTATTTGGTACGCTCATGACGGATAACGCTGACTTTCTGTGGAATGATTTTTAGCGCTTCACTGACTTCTTTACCGCATTCATGAAGGGGTGTTTGGCAACATTCACAACAAGGGGCACTGAGTTCGTGCTGATAAACTTCACGCTCAAGCGCTTCAGGTAACGGTTTTCTGCCTGTTTTAGCCTTGGTCTTATTTACTTTGGGCAACGCATGTTGCTGCTCAGCTTCGTTAAACGTGCCTTTGGCTACTTTTTCACTTTGCGATGAAAAACGTTTTGATTTACTTAAGTTGAGCTGTTCAATAAGCAACTCAACTTGAGTTTGAAGCTCACTCACTTGCTCCTGTTTAGCTTGAAGTAATACTTTTTGAGCATCATTCTCTTGCTGTAGTTGCAGCAAAATGGCTTTGAGTTGTGCCATATCATCAGGTAAGTCTGTCAAGGTGGCTCAGGTCTTAAAAGGTTTTTAATATCCTTAGTCTGACAGCAAAAAATGATCGTTCAAGTAGAAATTTGCGATCAACATTCGCCGTCACACTTCAAGTCCAAATATGGGTCGATGCGCCTTAGGATTATCTAAGGTTAATCCCGATAATAGCCACTGTAATTGCTGCTTGCTGATATGAACTGCGCCATCACATTTTGGTGCTGGCCACTTAAAGTGGCCTTTTTCGAGACGACGATAATAAAGCCAAAATCCATTAGTATCACAGAATAAGATTTTGAGCTTATCGCGGTGTCGATTACAAAAGATAAACCAAGCCTGGCTAAATGGGTCCATCTCAAGCGTATCAGCAACGATTAATGATAATCCATCAATCGACTTTCTCATGTCGGTGACACCCGACACTAAATACACGTTACCAGTGGGAGTCATTGTAATGCTGCAACCCAATGTTTGATTTGTGTTTGACTGAGCATCGAAGGGAGTTCAGCGCGAATATCGTTAGGTAATAATAGCACCACGACATCAGTGCTTCCCTGGTCAAAGACAATTGGCTGAACTTGTTGCTTGGCCCCTTTACTGTTGAGTTTTTTGACCCAATAGTAAAGTGTTTGATAGTGGATTGACCGCTCAGTACAAAATTGTTTAATCGGTAACTGGCTTTGTTTGAACTCAGTCAGTATTTGAGTCCAGTGGTCATGTTTTTGCGATTGATTCATAGCGTCTCCTTTGTAAAGGAGCACTATGCCAAAACCTGATTTTTATTGGTATGTGGGGTTAATTGACCGCTTACGTAATTCAAGTGCTACCGTTAAAAGGGTCACTGGCTAACAGGGATCAAGACGCTACAAGATTTAATCAAGGATCCACAAGCATGCTATTAAATTCGTGGGCGTCCATCAGACTCTGGGGGGAATTGAAAACGAGTTACGCTGGGTGCTTAATGACCTGGTCAACTGAATTAGGTCACCCTAGTTAAGTTCGTTAAGCGACTTCTTTTATCTGCTTATCCATACGCTCAAATTCATTGGGACTTTGGTAGTCAAGGTATGAATGCATTCGTTGGCTG
>NZ_JACJEU010000038.1:0-28147 GCF_014164215.1 Shewanella sp. SG44-2 | reverse complement strand
AGCCAACGAATGCATTCATACCTTGACTACCAAAGTCCCAATGAATTTGAGCGTATGGATAAGCAGATAAAAGAAGTCGCTTAACGAACTTAACTAGGGTGACCTAATTCAGTTGACCAGGTCAACTAGCTTTCCTTTAAAAGTCACTTCCGACGGTTTAAGAACCACTACATTACCAACGCCAAACTCACCCGGGTTATTTATGTTTGGATAAGTGAATTTCGCGAATGCTCTTTTATCTTCCACGAAAAATGAACCCAAACTATACATTGATGGAGTGTTAGGATAATTTCGAATATCAATTATAATGCCTGCCGCATCCTTGAATTGATTTTTTATAGAATCCACATCCTTTTTTTCAATGGTGGCCAACGTAACGTAACCAATATCCCCATCGATAGTTTTATAGCTTTTTTCACCCTTAGGTTTGCGATACAACTGGAAAAAGTGCAACTCTTCCTTTTTGAATAATTTTAGCGACGTATTACCCATTAACTTGTCGCGCCTAAAGCTTATATCTATTTTAGCCTTATTCGACCTCAACAAATCAGGAGCAATATCTCTTAGCCTTGAAGCTTCATTTGATGCAGGGTAATAACGCAGCTTATCCCTAACCAACTCTTCCACGGCGACACTATCGATCTCTGTAATAACATCGCCTATAGACAGGCCGCTCAGGCGGGACATATCGCTGATATCACGCTTGTTTTCCGTGTAAAAATCCACCACAACAAGCTCACCCTCAACAAACCTTGTGAAAACTGGTGGGTAAAATTCACCTCGCATTTTTTCAACTTCACCGCGACCAGCCCATAAATTAGCATGCGTATCCTTAAGCTCACCCATTAAAGATAGCGCCACTTTTTCATAATCTAACCGATTTTTTGCCCCTAGAAACAATGGAATATATTCAGCGAGAACACTACCCCACTCCTTATCAGTCAAATGCTTATACGGAAAAAAATATTGAACCAAGTTCCAGTACCGGTATAAAGCTAATAATCTAAACCCATCATCTGGATACGACATATTAGAATAAGCTTTTTCATTTGAAAAAATGACCCTCCGCCTGCTGTTTGTGGTTACATAAAAGCTCGCGCCTTGTCTCCGCCCCTCATAAACCGAGTTCAATTTTTTGATTAGTTCTTTTGATAGACCGAATTCATAAAACCATCTATGATCTGGCTTCAGAACAGACTCCTGATTTGTCACCTTACAATCAATACACGGAGTCACCTTACCTAACCGATCGATCCAACCTACCAGACTCTTGTCTCTCTCCTGAACATCCACAACTGAGAGATAATCTGGAAGAAACCTAAACAATTCATAATCCCAGTTATAATCTCCCCCTCCCACATTTTGATGGTGATATTTCAGAAACCCCCACACCCTCCCTAAAAGGTCTAAGTTTATTAGTGTTGCCTCATCCACCCCAGACAAAACCAACATTGAACCAGAATCAAATTCGTCATCCTTATATGCGCGAGGAGTCTCACGTAGTTGAGAACTTGTTAATGGTTTATCGTCTATCAGTATCTGAAGATTATCGAACCAAACTTTCCCATTACCCGATAACACACCACCAACTGTAATCGCAGAGGCATTTTTGAGTTCAACATCCAAACTAATCTCAAAATCCCTCCAATCATTGTCACCGAATAATTTCTGCTCTCGCATATTACTCAAGGCTTGATCAGGGTGAACATTAAGCATCAACCCCACCCATCCATCAGTAATACCCTCAGTTTTCACAGCCCCCCTCAACTTAATGTTTTGCCCCTTCGCTTGGAGCGCCAACCAATAACCAAAGGAGCCAGCGTTAGGTTTACTTCCTTTAAACTCAACCGAAACTGATCGCTGCCCACGTTGAAAAACCTTATCATCAACCGAAAAGCTATACCCAGCCTCCCCTCCAGATACTCTCCACCCACCACAGGGAAACTTATCGTAGGTTTCGAAATCTAGGTCAGGTAAACTAGGCTTAGCCATCCCTCCGAAAGCCGCTAACAAAGAAAGCAACAAAACCATGATACGTATATTTTTTTCCATTTTATTAACTTCCTGAATCCTTTACTTCTTCGTAAGCGTCTGGGCAACTACACCTACTTTTTAAAATTCCATGGTAACAGGCTGTCGATATCCGGTGCTGGTTGGCACAGTTCATTAAGGCAAGCCATGATGTAATCAAATGGGATTAAGCCGTTTGACTAAATAACCAATTCTTTCAGCATATCACAAACGGTTTTACCGCCCGCTCTGCACGATTATTATCAATACTCAGTCTGCCATCATCTACATACCGTATGAGTTTTGGCCATTGATTCGCCAGGTAATTAGCCGCTTCAATCAGTTTGCTGTTCCCCACTAAATGTGGCTGGTTTTGCTCAAGCCATGCTTTAGCTTGCTAAGAATAGGCAGGCTAGCCTCTTGTCTGGCAATGTACTTTTCATTCGTACTTTTATCTTTGATACGTGACTCTACACCGTACAACTTTTGGATAAGACTCAATACCACATCCGCTTTGCCGGTTTTATTTTTACCTTGCAGCTTTTTCGCCTCGATAAATTTACGACGAGCATGAGCCCAACAGCCGATTAAGGTTGCCTGTGTTTTTTCATAAGCTTGATAACCATCTACGTGCAAGTACCCTTGATATCCATCAAGATAATTGACCACGCACGCGGCTGCCCGACTATTGTGAAAGTAGTAAAGCACGATATTAGGGATAGAGCTATTTGGGTCTGGTGAATTTCGACCTGAGCAATACACCCACATGTAGCTGTTCACTTTATCGGATTTCACCACTTTCAATGGTGTTTCATCAGCAAATAACGTGGGCTGCTTTAACAACTCTGTTTTAAGTCGTTCAACCAGTCGTGCAAAGAGTGTGGCGGATTTGTCTATCCAGCTGCTCATGGTCTGACGACTCAGCTCAATACCGTATTGCTTGAACATCGCTTCCTGGCGATACAGCGGTAACCCATATTGATATTTACTGGTGATAAGCTGACTCAATAAGCTCGCCGTCGCAATGCCTTTGTTGATGGGCATGACAGGCATTGAGGCTTGTTTTATCGGCGTATGAGTTGAGGATTTATCACAGTGACGGCAGGCGTACTTAGGCCGAATGTGCTCAATCACTTTGATTTGAGCAGGAATAAACTCAAGCTTTTCTGACTTATCTTCACCCATTTTATGTAGCTCACGGCCACAGAAATCACAGGTTTTATCGGTGATATAGTGAATAACCTGTTCACGGGGTAAGTCTTTTGGCAGTGGCTTACGCACTGGCTTTTTACGGGTATAGCTAATGGATTGTTGCTCAGCCTCAGCGGCCTCAACAATCTCTTCTACTTCATTGAATAACTCGCCTTGCCCGACAAAGCCTTCAGCACTTTTGCCGAATTGTTTTTGTTGAGCCAAGCGCCAGCGCTCTTCCAAGGCTGCGATTTGTGCATCCTTCTGCGCTAACAGTTTTTCAAGTTCAGCGATGCGCTGTTTAAGGGCGAGTTCATTTTTCATAACGCCTATTTTAAGGCATAAAAAAAGGCTTTCCAGTGCTGACTGAACATCTTTTGATGATCATCAATCGATCGCAAATATTAAAGCACTTGCTTACCTGCAACATCAATTTTGCTGTGACCAATCACATCATAACCCGACAATAACCAATGTAATTGCTGCTCGCTTAAGGTCATGGTGGGTGATATGAGTTTGGGCCATTTGAACTTTTGCTTATCTAATCGCTTATACCACAGCGCAAAGCCGGTGTTATCCCTGTAAAGCAGTTTGAGCTTATCACGGCCTTTATTACAAAAGACAAATAGCGCGCCACTGAGCACAGGCAGTTCAAGCTCTGCTTCCACCAACGCCGCCAATCCATTAATCGATTTACGAAAATCGACCATATCGGCACATAAATAAACGGTGGGTACATCAACAAACATCTTCATGCAATCAGCCCTTTAATGATGGCAACGATATCAGTCGTTGCTAGATCGGCAGGAAATGTGAGTTGGCCCGTACGCGTATCAAACTGTAAGGGATGTTGATGAGTTTGCGAGCTAACTTCAGTGGTGGTTTGTTTTATCTGAATAAAGCGTGATGATGTAGCGCAGAAGCCTGGCTTTAATAAGGTTGGGCTTTGCTGGTTCTCAGCCTGTAAAGCACGCTGTTTATAGTAAGTGGTAATAGCGACATTATGGTGTTGGCAGAATTCAATATTAGTGCCTTTGAAATTGCTGCGTTGCTGAAGTAGTTCCAGCCACTGTGCGCTTGTTCTATAAGTTTTCATCACCTACTTCGAATTTAATCATTGAGCAGGTATTTTCAGATAGTCAGATTAACGATGCGAGGTGTGGTTCGCTAGACGGATACGAAATAAACGGCTTAGAATAGCTTAAAATGTTAACTATATTTAGCGTTGCAGCAAACTCATTCAAATAGCTGAAATAGTATTATATTGTTTAGTTGATCATTGGTGAGTAAAGCACATCAGAAACGAGAGAAACACTTAGTACGAAAGTTAACCTTAAAGCGTAAGTTATCCCTTGACCACATTTACAAGTATCATTTTTAGTTCATTAGTTGGCTAAAAATTCATTCAATCCGTTATGATGCGATTTCGACCCGATCCTTTCGCTTGGTACAAAGCACTATCAGCTCTTTGGAACCACTCTTTAAAAGGCTCTTCAACACGAAGAGTAGCCATGCCAGCACTAAAAGTTAACTTTTCGGCTGGCGAAAAGCTCATCTGTGAGATTTTTTGACGAACCTCTTCAATATGTTTAAAAACCATAGTTGAAGTCGCTTCTGGTATTAAAATGACAAACTCTTCTCCTCCCCAACGACAGATGAGATTTTCTTTGCGCATATTTAAAGACAATTCATCCGCAAAACGACACAAAATATCATCACCAACATTGTGCCCAAACTCATCATTAATCTTTTTGAAGTGGTCAATATCTATTATGACCAAAGTTATAGGAAAATGATGTCGCTTAGCGCGGGAAATCTCTTTATCAACCAGAGCACTAAAGGCTCGACGATTATAAAGCAACGTTAACGGGTCTTTGGATGCAAGCTGTTCAAGCTTTTCATTCTGCTGATTCAGAAGTAAATTTTTATCGGTAATTTCTTGAGTTCGATGATTGACCATCTGTTCTAAATGGATAGTGTGTGAGTGTATTTTTTGAAGACTATCGTGGAAAGCTTTAGACAGTTGACCTATTTCGTCATCTGAATCGATTATTTTTAGATAACTTTTTTTATCTTTGACAGAAGCTTTTACATCTTTGGTCAGTTGCACGATTGGCTTTGTTATTCTATTGGATAGCTCACTAATGAGTAATAAAAATATCACCATCAAAATAATTGAAGTGACTAATACATCGTACACAATTGTATATATGTCGTGAAAAATTTCAGACTCTTTAGTTGTGACAAACAAGGTCCAGCCAGGCAGATAATCAACTTTAGAAAATGTGACTATTTTCGATTCATTTAATGTGGCGTCCATATAACGCCCATAACCATCATTTTGCAATTTAGTTTGTCTGACTATTTTATAAAACCCTGGATAGTCAGCATTTTCCGTCATTGAAAGTTTATTCTTCATTATAAAACTTTTATTTGGATGTGAAACCATTAAGCCATTCGAGTCAGTTAACCAAGCGTAACTCTCTTTTGCGTGCTTAATTTCCGCCAGTTTAGCGGAGATAATGGTTAGAGGCACCGCCACAGCAAGCGTTCCCATCCAGTTATTTTGCGTGTCTAAAATAGGTACCCCCACCATGATGACCGGAGTCTTTTCAAACCGAGTGATGACTGGCACGCTAATATTATATTGTTTGCCTACCCATTGTTCTGCACGCATAAATGAAGGGTGAGTGACTTTATTTGTATTGCCTAACACATCTGTCAAATTTAAATTTTTGTCTACATAAATAGCATTAATGAAATTACCACGCCCCATTGTCATGAGTCTTTTGAGCTGTCGGGCGATTGTAGGTTTATCGCCTAACTTTGTATTCGGGTTGTTACTGAGCATTTTTAACATGACAACATATCGAGCAAATTCTTGGCTGAGGAGATTGGCGTGCATTTTAGAAATTTTGGTAGAATTTTCTAATGCTAAATCAAATACGCGATCACGTTCATTGATAAATATGGTGAGTAAAAGCACAGACGTGAAAGCAATCATGACTAAAGAGAATATAGTGATAACTTTGGCTTTTATACTATGAAACATATCACTCCTGAAAACGTTGCTTAACACACTACAAAAAAATATAAATCACAAAAAATTGATAACTCTTAATGGTATAGATTGCTAGTTAACATTATGACATAACGATGCAATGCCAATGGATCATCTTACATAGAATTTGAACGCATTAACTCACTCATATTATCTTTATTTAGTCATGCTGTTTGGTGGTTAATCTCGACCAATATAAGCCGGGTTCTTTTCTAAATAGGCCTGCGCAGCGGTGATAGCAACCACGGCTTTAGAATTAAATTCACGTTGATACAAGGTATATACCACAAATAAACTGGCTAAAATGAACATTCCTGGGTGCATAAACCAACACAACGCTGCCATAGAGTAGTAATAAGAACGCAAGCCATAGTTATATGAATGTGCAGCTTGATCTTGCACTACGGCCATTTGCCTTGCATAGCCCAATGCATTTGTATCGCTACCGGTTTTATCTAATGGTGCAGCACCGATCATGATATTCACAAAACCATATTGGCGCATCGACCAAGTAAATTGGAAAAATGCGAGCACGAAAATCCCGGCTAAAAGAGCCAGCTTAACTTGTACCAGCGCGTGGTTAGGAGACGTGGTAAAAGGAATCGAACCAATCACGGTTTCAAGCTTTTCAACCTGCGAAAATAACGTCAACACACCAGCCAGGATCAGTAAAGTTGTTGAAGCAAAAAAGGCAATATTGCGTTCTAAATTAGCCAATAATGCCGCTTCGGCTACACGTATCTCTTTGGCTATCACCTGTGACATCCAATGAATTCGTTGTTGATGCATGACTCGCGCGATACAGTTAGTCGTTTTAGCTTTACGACGGGCAAAACCGGCATACCCTATCCAACTGACTAAAAATACAATTAAAGCCAGCGAATCTAACCATGAAATTACCATGCTGATTAACCTGTGTAAGAATAAATAATAGATTGATTATGCATCAGTTTTCACCATGCTAACATTAGTTTATTGATAGAAATGATTAAAATGGGCTTGGGCAAACAAAATCAATTCGTTGTTCTGTTACAGGATGGGTGAACGATAATGAAGTGGCATGCAGCATTAATCGGTCCGACATCGCTTGCGAATACTCATTGCGGTATAAGTCACAACCTAAAATAGGATGGCCTATTTGCAGGCTGTGTATGCGTAGCTGATGAGTTCGGCCTGTAATCGGGGTAAAGGTCACCCGCGTTGATAGCCTCTGTTGATGCCGTTCAATCACTTGATATTGACTGTGCGCAGGCTTGCCAGTTTGTTGGCAAATTTTCATTAACGGGAAGTTATCGCTATCTTTGGCGATCGGTAATTCAATGTCACCATGTTGCTCAACTAAATCACCGTATAACACTGCAGTATAGGTTTTTGAGACAGTTCGTAGCTGAAATTGTTTAGTCAATAAACCATTAATCCCTTTGTTTAGCGCCACCAACATAATACCCGAAGTGCCTAAGTCGAGACGGTGCACTAACGTTGCCGAAGGGTAGTCTTGCACTAAACGATAATGTACTGAATCTTTGTTTAATGGATTCTTACCCGAAAGACTTAATAATCCCGTCGGTTTATTAATCAACAACAAATGTTCATCTTGGTATAAAACCTCAATGTTGCCATCGCAGGGTGGAGCAATAAATTCAGCCATAATATCTTAGTGGTAACTGTCTAAGCTGGAATAATAATAGAAAAGGTGGCTTGTAAGCCACCTTTCATCCTGTTCGCGCTAAGCTAAAACCGTGTTAGGTTCGTAATCGCCCCAATTGTTGATGCTGCTGCTGAACTAAATCAGCTAAGCTGTCACTGCTCTGCTGAGCACTGTCAGCCAACTGTGATAACTCAGCAGCTGAGTCAGAAATACCCGTAATATTACGATTTACCTCTTCGGTTACTGCGCTTTGCTCTTCCGCTGCGGTCGCAATGTGGGTCACTTGATCTGACACTTGGTTAATTTGTTCAACGATGGCATTCAGTGATTGTAATGCTAGCTGAGTTTGCTCAACCGCTTTTTGTGCACCTTGGGCACCTTTATCAATAATGCTCGAGGCATTTTTAACTTCTTTTTGTAACGACTCAATCAAGGTACTAATTTCATTAGTCGACGTTTGAGTTCGAGACGCTAGCGTTCTTACTTCATCAGCAACAACAGCAAAGCCTCGACCTTGTTCTCCCGCTCTGGCCGCCTCAATAGCTGCGTTTAACGCTAATAGGTTAGTTTGCTCAGCAATAGAACTAATAACCTCTAAAATACGGCTAATATTGGCGCTGCTTTGCGACACCATACCTACCGCTTGCTGAGCTTGTGCAGAATCACCCGAGACTCCCTCAACAAATACCATTGCTTGAGTTAATCGCGACTGACCGTCTTTCACATTGACCGTCATTGACTCTGTTTCCATTGCCGTTTGCTCAGAAGCTTTAGCCACTTCAAGTGCGGTAGCACTCATTTGATTAACTGCAGTGACCACACTTTCAATTTCACCATATTGGCGATTAACACTTTCGCGAGTGTGCTTAGCAATGTCTGCCGATTTTATACTTTCTTGTTGTGAACGGTCGGCAAGAATTTTAAGCTCAGAAATGAGATGCCGTAATTTAGCAATGAAGGCATTAATACCGCTGCCTAATGCAATTAATTCCGCATGGGCATCGACTTCTATCGCTTGAGTTAAATCGCCTTCAGCGCTGGCAAGGTTTTCAACGCGAGCTTGGATCATATTAAGCGGTGCAATAATGCTACGAATAACCAAACTGATAATAAGCACCGCGATAACCGTGACAATAATACCGATGGTTAATAGCAAGCTGCCCAGAGACATCGCCATGTCATTCATGGCGGTATTCATATTATCAACCGCCATAAACGCTTGGGTTTTCGGCACTTCAATAATCAAGGACCAAGTGGCATCAGCAATAGGGATATTAATTGGATATGCCACAGCAATACTGGTCGGTTCATTCACAAACCCCGAAGAACTGTCTAAAGCTAACAATTTTTTGGCTAACTCTGGCCCTACAGATTCGCTAAAAGGTCGCGCAAATTTTTTATAATGGCTAGCTGCTACCACAAAACCTTTCTGGCTCACCAAGGTAACCTTGGCTTGTCCACCATATAAACTTTTAGATAATTGCATGATCATGGTTTGGAATATCGGCAAGTTAATATCAACGCCAACTAAACCTTTAAATTGATTGTCGACGATAACGGGCACGGTTAACGAAGTCATTAATGCGGTATTACCAGGAGTGATCTCGTACAAATACGGTTCCATTAAGCACGACTTTTTACTGTCTTTGGCACACAAATACCACTCGGCTTCGCGAACGCCAAACTCATTTAACGTGGTAATGTATTTTTCAGCGGCCTCATCAACTTGTACTTGTTCAACTGTGCCATCATTATTACGGGTGTAGTAAATTTCTAATGTGCCCACATTCGGCACACTGTGACTTGCTCCTTGAAGATAATTATCATCTAGACCATCATAGCCGTTGGGTTCAAATTGGACGTATATTGCTGACACTTGACTGTTTTTTTGTATAACCGCCGCCGATGACACTTCTACCGCATCACGATTTAACGGCTTTTTTCGTGAAGTTTGCTCCAACAAGCCTGCAAATAAATATGGAATTCTGTACGCTTCATTAATAAACCCTGCAACACGTTCACCATATTCACCCGCTCTTGCTGAAAGTTTATCGTTAATTTCTTGTTTTAGTGCGACTTCGATTTCTGTTGCTAAAGTGGCGTTTTTATCTTTTAAACTACCCCATAAACTTAAAGACAGTGTAATCACTGTAACAATAAACAAACTCGAAGTGATCCATAACAACTTTGACTTAATGGATAATGCCTTCATTCAATTGAGCTCCCGCTTTTGTATTCGCTTTCAAATACAATAAAATGTAATCAGCTTTACAATTTAAGTGTGTTTAATACATAAAAGTACCTGTTCGCCATTCACCAGATTGTACTTTGTCAGCAATCCATACACTGCAGTCGTTGTCACATAATTCAGGTAATTACATCATAAATGATGTTGTAACAGCGTCTCCATCACATAGCACCAGTTTAAATAATCGTGCAATATCAGCAGACTCAGCATCATTCATAGAAAACATTAATTGATTCCGTAGCATCATCTTCAGACACTCCATGGATTTCACCGGGGAATTCAACTCAAACATGTTGATAGACAATAGAGCCTTTATTTTACGGTGATATTTATCAGTTAGTGCTAGCGCTGCGATGGTTCGATAATGGTTGGCAGAAACAAAGCCAATCACTGTTTTAGTAGAGATGATGATATTGTTGAGCGGTGATCAATGACATGGAATTGATTTATTGCGATCCAGAAAGCTGATTCTATTATCACCCTAAGCTGTGAATAAAGCTGACGTGTTAATTTATGTAATTGATATTATCAGTAACAATCTACGCGGTAATAGTAATAAAAAAGGTGGCTTGTTAGCCACCTTTCATCCTGTTTGCGCTTAGCTAAAACAAGGTTAGGTTCGTAATCGTCCCAATTGTTGATGCTGCTGTTGAACTAAATCAGCTAAGCTGTCACTGCTCTGCTGAGCACTGTCAGCCAACTGTGATAACTCAGCAGCTGAGTCTGAAATACCCGTAATATTACGATTTACCTCTTCGGTTACTGCGCTTTGTTCTTCCGCGGCTGTCGCAATGTGGGTCACTTGGCCTGACACTTGGTTAATTTGTTCAACGATGGCATTCAGTGATTGTAATGCTAGCTGAGTTTGCTCAACCGCTTTTTGTGCACCTTGGGCGCCTTTATCAATAATGCTCGAGGCATTTTTAACTTCTTTTTGTAACGACTCAATCAAGGTACTGATTTCATTCGTCGACGTTTGAGTTCGAGACGCTAGCGTTCTCACCTCATCAGCAACAACAGCAAAACCTCGACCTTGTTCTCCCGCTCTGGCAGCTTCAATAGCTGCGTTTAACGCTAATAGGTTAGTTTGCTCAGCAATAGAGCTAATCACCTCTAAAATGCGGCTAATATTGGCGCTGCTTTGCGACACCATACCTACCGCTTGTTGAGCTTGTGCTGAATCACCCGAGACGCCTTCAACAAATACCATCGCTTGAGTTAACCGCGACTGACCGTCTTTCACATTGACCGTCATTGACTCGGTTTCCATTGCCGTTTGCTCAGAGGCTTTAGCCACTTCAAGCGCGGTGGCGCTCATTTGATTAACTGCTGTTACCACACTTTCAATTTCACCATATTGGCGATTAACACTTTCGCGAGTGTGCTTAGCAATGTCTGCCGATTTTATACTTTCTTGTTGTGAACGGTCGGCAAGAATTTTAAGCTCGGAAATAAGATGACGTAACTTAGCAATGAAGGCATTAATACCGCTGCCTAGTGCAATCAATTCCGCATGGGCATCGACTTCTATCGCTTGAGTTAAATCGCCTTCAGCACTGGCAAGGTTTTCGACGCGAGCTTGGATCATATTAAGTGGAGAAATAATACTACGAATGACCAAGCTAATAATAAGCACCGCTATGACTGTAACAATAATACCAATAGTTAATAGCAAACTGCCCAGAGACATCGCCATATCAGTCATGGCAGTATTCATATTATCAACCGCCATAAACGCTTGGGTTTTCGGCACTTCAATAATCAAGGACCAAGTGGCATCAGCAATTGGGATATTAATAGGATATGCCACGGCAATGCTGGTAGGTTCATTAACAAAATCCGAAGAACTGTCTAAGGCTAACAGTTTTTTGGCTAACTCTGGCCCTACAGATTCGCTAAAAGGTCGCGCAAACTTTTTATAATGGCTAGCTGCTACCACAAAACCTTTCTGGCTCACCAAGGTCACCTTGGCTTGCCCACCGTATAAGCTTTTAGATAATTGCATGATCATGGTTTGAAAAATTGGCAAGTTAATATCAACGCCAACAAGACCTTTAAATTGATTGTCGACGATAACGGGCACGGTTAACGAAGTCATTAATGCAGTGTTTCCCGGAGTGATCTCATATAAATACGGTTCCATTAAACACGACTTTTTAGTGTCTTTAGCGCACAAATACCACTCAGCTTCGCGAACGCCAAACTCATTTAACGTGGTAATGTATTTTTCAGCTGCCTCATCAACTTGATTCTGTTCTACTGTGCCATCACCATTACGGGTATAGTAAATTTCTAATGTGCCTACATTCGGTACACTGTGACTGCTACCTTGAAAGTAACTACTATCAAGTCCATCGTAACCATTGGGCTCAAATTGCGCATACATCGATGATATTATGTTATTTTTTTGCAATATTGCGGCTAAAGACAACTCCATTCGATCACGACTTAGAGGATCTTTTTTTGAAGTTTGCTCAAGTAAGCCTGCAAACGAAAAGGGAATTCTATAAGCCTCATTGATAAATCCAGCAATACGTTCACCATACTCACCTGCTCTTGCTGAAAGTTTGTCATTAATCTCTTGCTGTAAAGCAACCTCAACCTCTGCAGCCAAGCTGCTATTCTTACCTTTTAACCCTAGCCATAAACTTAAAGAGAGTGTAATTACTGTGGCAACAAATAACGCCGAGGTGATCCATAACAACTTTGACTTAATGGATAATGCCTTCATTCAATTGAGCTCCCGCTTTAGTATTAATTTCAGATACAATAAAGTGTAGTCAGCTTTAAAGATTAAGTATGAGTGAGACATAAAAAATCCCGTAAAAACGGGATTTTATTGATTATTTTGACAAAAAGAGCCGTTATTTAAACACTGCCTGAAATGTCGAATCCATAATCGCAAGACCAGTATCAATTTGTGCATCTGGCGCAGTTAATGGCACCAGCACTCTAATCACGTTACCGTAGGTGCCACAAGACAATAAAATCAGCCCGCGGTTACGTGCTTCAGTTAAAATCTTACCGCTGTACTGCGGAGCAGGTTCACCATCTTCCATTAACTCTATGGCGATCATTGCACCCAATCCACGTACATCAGCAATTTGCGAATACTTAGCCTGCATATCCGTTAATGCCGATTTAAGCCGATTACCGACTTCATTAGCGCGAGTTAATAACTGCTCTTCTTCAAACACTTCAATAACCGCTAACGCAGCAGCACAAGCAATCGGGCTGCCACCATAAGTGCCACCTAAACCACCTGCGGTTACTGCATCCATGACTTCTGCTTTACCGGTAATACCCGACAGTGGAAAACCACCGGCTATAGACTTGGCAAAGGTAGTAATGTCTGCGGCTACACCCATTTGCTCCATCGCAAAGAAAGTACCAGTACGACCAGCGCCGGTTTGTACTTCGTCCGCAATTAACACAATGCCATGGTTGTCGCACAATTCACGTAAGCGCTTCATAAATGATGGCGTAACGGCATAAAAGCCACCCTCGCCTTGCACAGGTTCTAATATAATTGCAGCAATATCTGCAGGCTCGGCATCATTCTTAAAAATACGTTCAATTGATGCCATAGCATCATCTTCAGACACGCCATGCATTTCACAAGGAAATTCAGCGCGGAACACGTTGGCAGACATTAAGCCCATGCCTTTACTGTACGGTGCGACTTTGCCAGTTAATGCTAGCGCAGCAATGGTTCGACCATGATAGCCAGAGGTAAATGCGATAACGCCTGCTCGTTTTGTATAAGCACGGGCTACTTTAACTGCGTTTTCGACCGCTTCAGAACCACTGGTAAATAAGGCGGTTTTTTTAGCAAAATCGCCTGGCACTAAATGGTTAAGTTTTTCACATACCGCAATGTAACTTTCGTAACCCAACACCATAAAACATGTGTGAGAAAATGCATCTAGCTGCGCTGCCACAGCCGCTTTAACTTTAGGGTGCAAATGGCCAGTATTGAGTACCGCAATACCACCGGCAAAGTCGATATATTCACGACCTTCAACATCCCATACAGTGGCGTTTTCAGCACGTTCAGTAAAGATTGGGTGTATTTGTCCAACACCTTGAGCCACTGCCGCTTGGCGACGAGCCATTAGTCCATCATTTGTTTTAGTCATAGCCCGCTCTCTTAAACTGACATGCAGATATATTTCATTTCAAGGTATTCATCGATACCAAACTTAGAACCTTCGCGGCCTAATCCAGACGATTTAATACCACCAAATGGCGCCACTTCTGTTGAGATTAATCCCGTGTTAACGCCCACCATACCGTATTCAAGTGCTTCTGCTACTTTGTACACCAGTGAAATATCACGGCCATAAAAGTAAGCGGCTAAACCAAACTCAGTGTCGTTAGCTTGTTTAATCACATCATCTACTGAGTCGAATTTGAATAGCGGTGCTAATGGGCCAAAAGTCTCTTCTTTGGCAACTAACATCGATTTATCAACGTCACGTAAAATGGTTGGTTCAAAGAAAAAACCGCCTAAACTATGTGCTTTACCGCCAGTGACGATACTTGCGCCTTTAGCAACCGCATCGGCTAAATGACGTTGTACTTTGGTCACTGCATCGGCATTAATTAATGGCCCAGTAGTCACACCGTCATCAACACCATTACCTACATTTAGTTTAGCAACTGCAGCTGCGAACTTTTGCGTGAACTGCTCATACACACCAGCTTGAACATAAATACGGTTGGCACACACACAGGTTTGACCGGCATTGCGGTATTTAGCAATCATTGCGCCATCAACGGCGGCATCAATATCGGCATCATTAAAAACAATAAACGGTGCATTACCACCTAATTCCAATGACAGTTTTTTTAGGGTTGGAGCACATTGCTCCATTAACTTAATCCCTACCGCAGTTGAGCCGGTAAATGATAACTTACGCACAATAGGGCTTTCACATAAAGCATTACCAATCGCAATCGCATCTCCAGTGATAACACTAAACACGCCAGCAGGAATACCCGCACGATGTGCAAGCTCAGCTAACGCTAATGCGGTAAATGGAGTTTGCGGCGCAGGTTTAACGACCATAGTACAACCGGCTGCTAGTGCAGGCCCCGCTTTACGGGTGATCATCGCAGCAGGGAAATTCCACGGGGTAATCGCCGCAGTCACACCAACAGGTTGTTTAATAACAGTCAGTCTTTTATCTGCTTGATGACCAGGAATGGTATCACCATAAATACGCTTAGCTTCCTCAGCAAACCATTCGATAAACGAGGCGGCATAGGTTACTTCACCTCTTGATTCTGCCAGCGGTTTACCTTGCTCGGTCGTCATCATCAACGCTAGGTCTTCAGCATTTTCATGCATTAGCTCAAACCAACGGCGTAACTTTTGGCTACGTTCTTTGGCAGTCAGCGCGCGCCATGCAGGTAAGGCATTATTGGCTGCCGTAATAGCTGCTTCGGTTTCTGCTTTGCCCATAACAGGCACATTACCGATGATGTCTTGGGTAGCAGGGTTAGCTATAGCAACCGTTTCGCCGCTGTTAGCACCCACCCATAGGCCATCGATATAACATTGTTCATGCAATAAGCTTGGATCATTTAAAATCACAATGCGCTCCTACTAAATCCTAATAAAACTCAGTTAATCATTGATTAATCAATTAGTTAACAGCCAGCTGGTAATCAACTGATGACTATATGCCAAACTTGTCACGTAACGTGTAATACCACGCACCTAAGGCACTAAATGGCACTCTAAGTGCGTGCCCGCCAGGAAATGGATAATGTGGTAATGCGGCAAAGGCATCAAAACGTGTGGCTTGGCCATTAAGCATTTCGGCAATTAACTTACCTGCTAAATGAGTATAGGTAACCCCATGACCGCTACAGCCTTGTGAGTAATAAATATTATCCCCAATACGACCCACTTGCGGCAGACGCGATAACGTCATTAAAAAGTTACCGGTCCAAGCATAGTCAACTTTAATCCCTTTTAACTGCGGGAAAGTCTTTAATAGTTTAGGCATAATCAAGGCTTCAACGTTGGCCGGATCGCGAGCACCATAAACCACGCCGCCACCAAAAATAAGGCGTTTATCACCAGTAAGGCGGTAATAATCTAATAGGTAGTTACAGTCTTCAACGCAATAGTCTTGCGGTAATAGACTCGCAGCCATTTCATCTGACAATGGTTCAGTGGTAATCACTTGAGTACCACAAGGCATTGATTTAGCTTGTAGCTCTGGCAGCAATTTGCCTAAATAAGCATTACCAGCCACCACCACAAATTTACACTTAACCTGGCCATGAGCAGTGTGCACAACCGGTGACGCACCGTCATCCACTTTAATAACTGCTGAATCTTCAAAAATCAGTCCACCAAGTGATTCCACCGCACGAGCTTCACCTAATGCAAGGTTGAGAGGATGAATATGGCCACCGCTTTTATCGAGTAAACCACCGACATATAAATCGGTATTAACCACGTTGCGAATGCCATTCTGGTCGAGTAACTCTAACTGGTTGTTATGACCATGAGCTTCCCATAATGATTTTTGACTCTGTAAATGGCCCATTTGCTTGGCATTCATGGCGGCAAACACACCGCCATCTTTTAAGTCGCAATCAATGTTGTATTTGGCAATACGGTCACGAATAATCTGACCACCTTCAAACGCCATTTGACCAAATAGCTTGGCTTGTTCTTTGCCGACAACACCTTCAATCGAATCAATGTCGCGACTAAACGAATTGACAATTTGACCGCCATTTCGACCAGATGCTCCCCAGCCAATTCTGGCCGCTTCAAGCACCACAACTTTCATGCCGCTTTCTAATAAATGTAACGCAGAAGACAACCCTGTATAGCCCGCGCCAATAACACAAACATCTGTTTCAATTGTAGATTCTAAGCGAGGACGTTCGACTTTATCATTAGCCGATGCAGCATAATATGAACTAGCATGAGGTGTGGCGGACATAGCGCTTCCTTTAAAGGTTCAAAACGTAATTCAACTCACTCATCCTACACTTATGCAAATTTAAAAACTAGCATTAATCGCGTAATTTTTGACACTTTGTCGAATATATTAAACACCCGTGTCAACAGAATATAGCAAATAGATTACCGAAAATAAAAAGCCACACTGACATCAGCATGGCTTTTACATTGTGTTTATTGAGTGTTGTTATTCCATCGCAATTTTAGCTTTTTTCTCTGCTCTGCGGGCAAAATACCAAGACAAGAAAGCCACTAAAGATACCGCTAAAATAATAATTGTCGCGAGTGCGTTAATCTTAGGTGAAACCCCTAAGCGAACTGACGAAAATACCACCATAGGCAAGGTTGTAGAACCAGGGCCAGAGGTAAAGCTGGCAATCACTAAGTCATCTAACGACAAGCTAAATGATAACAACCAACCGGCAATGAGTGATGGCGCTATCATTGGTATGGTGATTAAAAAGAAGGTTTTTAATCGCGTTGCACCTAAGTCCATCGCCGCTTCTTCTATCGACAAATCCAGTTCACGCAGTCTTGACGACACGACCACCGCTACATAAGCTGCACAGAAAGTAGAGTGGGCAATCCATACCGTAAACATGCCGCGCTCAGTGGGCCAGCCAAAGGTTTCTGACATTTGTACAAATAACAGTAACAACGACAAACCAGTGATAACTTCTGGCATAACCAAAGGTGCGGTGATCATGTTAGACAAGGTTAACTTAGCCCATGAGCGTCTAAAACGGGTCATCACAAACGCTGCCATCGTTCCAATAATCACTGCCATGGTGGAGCTGTAAAAGGCGATGCGTAAACTAGTCCAGACTGCATTTAATATCTGCTGGTCCTGAAATAGCTCGCCATACCATTTAGGCGAAAAACCTCCCCACACGGTAACCAGTTTTGAGTCGTTAAATGAATAGATGACCAAAATAAGCATTGGCGCATATAAAAATATCAACCCAACCCACAACATCACTTTAGAGAAACTTAAGTTCTTCATACGTCGCTCTCCATGCTGCGTGACTGATAACGGTGGAACAAAGTAATTGGGATAATCAATAACGCTAGCATCACAATCGCTAATGATGAAGCTACTGGCCAGTCGCGGTTATTAAAGAACTCTTGCCACAACACCTTACCAATCATTAATGAGTCTGGACCACCAAGCAGTTCAGGAATAACAAACTCACCCACGGCAGGGATAAAGACCAACATAGAGCCAGCGATTACACCGCCCATTGATAATGGCAGAGTAATTTTCCAGAAAGTATTGATACTGCTAGAGCCTAAATCGGAAGCGGCTTCTAGTAAGCTTAAATCCAATTTAACTAGGGTGGCGTAAAGCGGTAAAATCATAAACGGCAAATAAGCGTAAATGATACCGATATATACTGCAAAATTAGTATTCAGCATTTGGATTGGTTCAGAAGTAACCCCTAACCAAGTCAAGGCGTTATTAATTAAACCGTTGTTACTTAAAATACCCATCCATGCGTATACACGGATCAAAAATGAGGTCCACGACGGCAACATCACCAGTAACAGCAATACCGCCTGCATTTTTACGGGGGCGCGGGCAATGGCGTAAGCCATCGGAAAACCAAGCACCAAACAGCCAAGTGTGGCAACAAAGGCCATTTTCAATGAGGTTAAGTACGCCATGTAATACATTGAATCTTGCAGTAATAATAAATAGTTACCCAGATTAACGAATATATTTAGCGCCTCATCAACATAATTAAACGTTGGCTCGTACGGTGGAATCGCAATCGCAGCAGTCGAAAAGCTCAGCTTTAATACAATGGCGAACGGTAAGGCAAAAAACAGTAACAACCATAGGTAAGGGATACCCATGGTGAGATGTCGGCCTTTGAATATTTTCAATGGATTCTTCATGAGTTTAATACAACCCCGCTGGTGTCTTCCCAACTGATGTAAACCTCGTCTTCCCACGTTGGGTGATCGGCGCGGCGTTCACGGTTAATCATTGAGCATTGAACAATTTGGTTGTTTTTTAACTTAATGTAATACACCGACAAACCACCAAGGTAGGCAATGTCATGCACTACGCCGTGAGCCCAGTTATATTCACTTTCAGGCTTTTGGCGGGTAATAATGGTTTTTTCTGGTCGTAGGGCCAAGAATACATTTTTGTTTTCTAGACTGGTTGAAATACCGTGGCCAATGTAAAACTGCTGCGATAAAGTCGGCGATTTAATAATCGCGTGGTCAACTTCATCTTCAATAATTTCACCTTCAAATAAATTAACCGTACCAATAAACTCTGCAACCATGCGACTCGCTGGCGACTCATAAATATCCATTGGGCTGCCTGTTTGGGCTATCCAACCTTCATGCATAATCGAAATACGTCCGGCCATGGTCATGGCTTCTTCTTGGTCATGGGTTACCATCACGCAGGTAACACCTACGGCTTCTAAAATATCGACCACTTCTAACTGCATTTGAGTACGCAGCTTTTTATCTAATGCGCCCATTGGCTCATCAAGTAATAATAATTTAGGCCGCTTTGCTAACGAACGAGCTAAGGCGACACGCTGACGTTGACCACCGGATAACTGATGCGGTTTACGTTTACCGTATTTGTCCATGTGCACCAGTTTAAGCATTTCTTTAACCCGCACAGCAATATCAGCCTTCGGCATTTTGTCTTGTTTCAATCCAAAAGCGATATTCTGTTCAACCGTCATGTGCGGAAATAAAGCATACGATTGGAACATCATATTAATAGGGCGTTCGTACGGTGGCATATCAGTAATGTCGACACCATCAAGAAAAATACGCCCTTCTGTTGGCTTTTCAAAACCCGCGAGCATGCGTAACAAGGTTGATTTACCTGAACCTGAACCACCCAGTAGTGCAAATATTTCACCACGGTTAATGGTTAACGAAACGTCGTCTACTGCGCGCACATCATCGAAAAGTTTGCTGACACGCTCAATTTTGAGCAGCACTTTATCTTGCGTCTTTGTGGTTGGTTTATTAGTGACGCTCGAGGTGTTTACCATAATACTGCTCCGCCTTTTGGAGTATGCGTACCGCAACAGAACAGCCTGTTTTTGGGCACACGTAACAATCTGTTAAAGTGGCAAAATTAGCCAATAAATACATCAATACTGCTATAAAAACAGGGCGAGAGGGCTCGCCCTGAGTGCTAGTGAGTTAGGTTATTGACCTGACTTCACTTTGGTCCATGCACGCGTTACTACACGTTGAATTTTTAATGGACGAATATCGCCAATGTACAACTTATCAATTACCGACTGTGGTGGGTAAATGGCTGGGTCGTTACGAATAGCTTCGTCAACTAAGGCTTGTGCTGGAACGTTAGGGTTAGCGTAAGCAACATAGTTACTGATAGGTGCTATCACTTCAGGGCGAAGTAAATAGTTAATCAGTTTATGGGCGTTATCTACGTTAGTGGCATCTTGTGGGATGGCTAACATATCAAACCATAAGTTGGCGCCTT
The DNA here is from genome assembly GCF_014164215.1 of Shewanella sp. SG44-2. NCBI lineage: Bacteria > Pseudomonadati > Pseudomonadota > Gammaproteobacteria > Alteromonadales > Shewanellaceae > Shewanella > Shewanella sp. SG44-2. The sequence goes on along the minus strand of NZ_JACJEU010000038.1, from coordinate 7,505 downwards.
CTTTTGGAATAGAATAGCCAATCTTATTACCGTTGCCGGCTTCATCAGCACGTGCAGCAGCCTGGAATACGTCACCAGAGAAACCAAACGCGACACAGATATCACCGTTAGCTAAGTCAGAAATATAGCGTGATGAATGGAAGTAAGTAACGTAAGGACGCACTTTTTCCAGAACTTCGGCGGCTTTTTCATAATCAGCAGCATTTTTACTGTTTGGATCTAAGCCTAAGTAAATCAGAGCTTGAGGCAACATGTCGTCGGCAGAATCAAGCATCGAGAAACCACATGAGCCAATCTTTTCAGCATACTTAGGGTTAAAGATAAGCTCTAAAGAATCAAATGGCGCATCTTCACCCAATACGGCTTTCACTTTTTCGATATTATATCCAATACCGTTAGTGCCCCATAAATACGGAATTGCGTGCTCATTGGCCGGATCAGCTTTTTGTAGCTGTTTCATTAAATCAGGCTTTAAGTTGGCATAATTAGTCAACTTAGCGCGATCGAGCTTTTGAAATGCCCCCGCTTTAACTTGCTTAGCTAAAAAGTGATTCGACGGAACAACAATGTCATAACCGCTATGGCCAGAAAGCAATTTCGCTTCAAGTACTTCATTACTGTCAAACACGTCATAAATGACATGAATCCCGGTTTCTTTCTCAAAATTGGCTAAGGTATCTTCGGCAATATAATCCGACCAGTTGTACATTTTAACCACTTCCTGAGCCTGAATAGCGGTGCTTGAAAACACACCCGCAGTAATTAAGGCCAATGTGGATAGTTTGTTTGATAGCTTCATACTTTCTCCCTGTTGGATAATGGTCAGAATGGTACTGACATTCGTTTTTTTCGCTAGGTCTTACCAGCGTGTAAAATCTTCTTTTTAATAAAAGAAATTATCCAATGCTACAACTTAACTATGCATCGGTATGGTTAACGCGACATTACTTGTTTCCTTCAGCGCGAATTTTATCAAAAACATTTCCGATTACTAGATCGTGGAAATGCAATTGGTTAAAAAATCACTATATTGCAATAATCATTCAGTAACGGGACGTCATCCCATGTTTTTTACGTGTTGATAAGTATCATTTAACGCCTGCGTTGCTTTCGCAACTAACTCGTCAATCTCAGCATGACTAATGGTCAATGGCGGTGAAATAATCATAGTGTCGCCAACGGAGCGCATCACCAAACCATGGGTGATACACGCATCGCGGCAATATGTTCCAACGCCGACGTTGGCATCAAACCGTTGTCGTAACGATTTATCTTTAACTAACTCGATGGCCGCAACTAAACCCACGCCGCGCACCTCACCCACTAATGGATGTTCGGCCAATTGTTGTAAGCGCGACTGTAAATACGGCGAGGTATCATTAGCCACACGTTCAACTAATTTTTCTTGTTCAATAATACGAATATTTTCTAATGCAGCAGCTGCGGCAACTGGATGACCGGAATAAGTAAAACCGTGGGTAAATTCACCGCAGTCTTGCTTAATAACCTCAGCCACTTTGTCTGACACAATCACCCCACCCATTGGCACATAACCCGATGTCATGCCTTTGGCGATGGTGATAAGGTCGGGCTGCAAATCAAAATACTCAGCCGCAAACCACTTTCCGGTGCGCCCAAAACCGCTGATCACTTCATCAAGAATAAATAAAATATCGTATTTGGCTAAAATTCTTTTTATTTCAGGCCAGTAAGTTGATGGAGGAATAATCACCCCACCTGCACCTTGAAAAGGTTCGGCAATAAAAGCAGCAACGTTGTCTTCGCCAAGCTCTATAATTTTGGCTTCAAGCGCTTGCGCAGTTTTCAAACCAAATTCTTCTGGGGATAAATCTTTACCTTCGGCATACCAATAAGGTTGCGCAATATGCACTACGCCAGGAATAGGTAAATCACCTTGTTCATGCATGCCCGACATACCACCTAAACTGGCACCCGCGACAGTAGAACCATGATAAGCATTAACCCGACTGATAATGGTTTTCTTGCTTGGTTTGCCTTTTAAATCCCAGTAACGTCGTACCATGCGTAAGTTGGTGTCGTTTGACTCAGAGCCAGACCCAGTAAAAAACACATTGTTCATGCGCGCAGGGGCAAGGGAAGCAATTTTTTGCGCTAATTCAATCGCTGGAGGATGAGAACATTGGAAAAAACTATTATAAAAAGGCAGTTTTTGCATTTGCTTGCTGACAGCATCCACAATTGACTGCCGACCATAGCCCACGTTGACACACCATAAGCCTGCCATGCCATCTAGCAGTTTATGACCCATTACATCCCACAGATACACTCCCTCAGCCCGTTCTATCACCCGAGTGCCCTTTACGGCTAACCCCTTTGAATCGGTAAATGGGTGAATAAAATGCTGTTTGTCTGCAGCTTGTAGACGCTCAAGCTTGTGCTGCTGGCTCATCGCATCTGTCGATAATGGGTTTGTCATACAGGTATCCTTTCAAACAGATAGCAAATCCGTTGGTATTTGCTATCTGTTGTTATCCACATACATTAATAATGTAGGCCAACGCGCCCAACCATCATTACACCGTTAGTAATAAAAACTCACGTTCCCACGAACTCACAACGCGTCTAAAGTTTTCAAGTTCAGCTTGTTTTACCGCCACAAAACCAGTGGTAAAAGATTGACCTAAATACTCAATACAAGCATCGCTGCTTTGCATCGCCACTAAGGCTTCTTCTAAGGTCAACGGTAAGCAGTTTTCGTTATTAGTACGGCTTTCGTTCGACTTACCTGTCACAGGTGTCGAAGGTTTTAAGTCGTCAACCATACCGATATAACCACATAACAAACTGGCCGCGATTGCGAGGTAACAGTTAGCGTCGGCCCCCGGAATACGGTTTTCGATACGGCGATTTTGTGGTGATGATTCAGGAATACGCAAGCCACAAGTACGGTTTTCCACGCCCCATTCCAAGTTTACAGGTGCAGAAGTCCCCGGTAAGAAGCGACGGAAAGAGTTAGCACTTGGCGCCATTAACGGTAGCAATTCAGGAATATACTGTTGTAAGCCAGCAATATAGCTGAGGAATAATTTACTTTGAGTGCCATCGTCTTTGGTGAAAATGTTTTTACCGGTTTTAATATCCAGTACGCTCTGGTGAATGTGCATCGCGCTGCCAGGCTCATCAGTAACGGGCTTAGCCATAAAGGTGGCACACACATCATGCTTTAATGCGGCTTCTTTCAATGTGCGTTTAAAAATGAACACCTGATCGGCTAATGACAATGCATTACCATGGCTGAAGTTAATCTCCATTTGTGCAGGACCATCTTCATGGATCAAGGTATCAATATCTAACCCTTGGATTTCACACCAGTCATACATGTCTTCAAACAGAGGATCGTATTCGTTAGCAGCATCGATAGAGAAAGACTGACGGCCAGCTTCAGGACGACCAGAGCGACCAATAGGTGGTTTAAGTGGTAAATCATGATCGTCAGAACGTTTAGTCAGATAAAATTCCATTTCTGGAGCAATAACGGGTTCCCAACCTTTATCTTCATAAAGCTTAAGTACTTTCTTCAACACATTACGCGGTGACAATTCAATTGGGTTACCCATACGATCATAACAATCGTGAATAACCTGCGCGGTAGCTTCAACAGTCCATGGCAACATAAACACGGCATTTTCGTCTGGAACACAGACAAAATCGATATCGGCATCATCGAGAAGTTGATAATAAACCTCATCATCAATGAAATCTCCAGTGACTGTTTGCAATAGCACGCTCTCAGGTAAACGCATGCCTTTTTCTGATACAAACTTATCTACTGGAGCAATTTTGCCACGTGCTATACCAGTCATATCACTGATAACACATTCTACTTCGGTAATTTTTTTGTCTTTTAAAAAAGCGATTAACTTATCCATTTTTATCTCACTTGTGTTGCCGCATGTTGTCTACAGGCTTGTCCGAATGCTTCGAAAATTGCAGTGTAGAATGCATTTTCGGTTACTTTCCATTCTGGATGCCATTGGACTCCTAATGCAAAATTTTTAGCATTTTTAACAGAAAATGCTTCTACTAATCCGTCTGGAGCGAATGCTTCTGGCTGTAACCCCTCACCTAGACGCTCCACGCCTTGAGTATGAACAGAGTTAACCTCTGCTGTGTCACAGCCCCATGCATCGTGAAGGAGCCCGCCAGCAACCAGGTTAACTGGATGCGAAATACCATATTGCACATCTAATGGGGCTTTCTTATCTTCACGATGTTCAATATACGTGCCTACTTCGTGTAGTTTCTGGTACAAACTGCCACCGTACACTACGTTCATTTCTTGAAAACCACGGCAAATACCTAATACAGGGATCCCGGCATCAATTGCGGCTTTTATCAGCGGTAAAGTTATTGCGTCACGCTTAGGATCATGATGGGTTCCATGCTCACTAGCAGGACCTTGGTAATGAAGAGGTTCAACATTCGATGGTGAACCCGTAAAAAGGATACCGTCGAGACGAGCAAGAATAGCTTCAATTGGCGCATCGACGCCAAGTGATGGGATAACTAAGGGGAATCCTTTAGCGCCATTAACCACACTCAATAAATATTTTTCACCCACTATGTTAAATGGATGAAGACCAATTTGCTGATTGCACGCTACTACCCCGATGAGGGGAAGACCTGACAGAGACATATCTCACCTTTAGCAAAGAATGTGATGAACTTATTGTTTTACGTGTTCATTTTTTCACACACTACACGGATTTTTTTAGCTAGGCAAGAGGATAACTGATGATAAAAACAACTTTTAATGAAAATAAATTAAAACACTTTAAAAACATACTAGTAACTTTAAATTAACCGTAATACATAAAAATATATTCCGAGTTACTTTAATTAGATTTCACTAAAAAATGCGCCAAAATGGGGAGGCAATGCACAAAAAAAGGGAATTTATTGCTTAATATTCTTTACACAAACCAATAATCTCATGCTAGGAAGTTACACGACAACAGCTAAAATAGAGCAAATGGTAATCTTTTTAGGGGGCGGGAATAGCAAGGTTGATTGATTACCTTGCCTTATTCCCTGAATAAAATCATTGGATATAAGCAGACATAAATGAGATGAGAAATGATTAAAAATCAGCTGGCGTAGTCGCGCTAGTGAGCTTGCAAGGTTCATCAAATGGGTTACGAAATCGATGAGGTTGTTCACTATTAAAATAGTAACTGTCGCCTTTTTCGAGGATAAAAACCTCTTCGCCAACAGTAAGCTCAAGCTTGCCTTCTATAATGATGCCACCTTCCTCACCCTTATGTTGCAGCATTTCAGCGCCAGTATCAGCATTGACAGGATATGTTTCACTCATTACCGACATCGCACGGTTTGGGTAATCACGACCAATAAGCTTGTAGACTAATTCGCCAGTACCGATGTCCAGTAACTCATTACCTCGATAAACCACTTTTTGGTCACCGATAGAGCCATCATCAATAGAGAAAAAATCGACTAAGGACATCGGGATCCCTGCGAGTACCTTTTTAAGTGAACTCACTGATGGGCTAACACTATTTTTCTCAATCATTGAAATTGTACTGTTGGTAACCCCTGCACGCTTGGCTAACTCACGTTGAGATAATCCTTTCAATTTACGAACAGCTTTTAGGCTTGTACCAATATCCAAATTCGTTCTCCTAGTAAATGTTGACCAATATCCTGCTGTTAAAGTGTTGCAGATTATTAACACTTTACCAAAAATTTGTATTCATTAAGCATGATAACTTACTTAAATCAAAGCAATTGTATTTTACACCAAATAAGTGTTAAATAAAATGCACACCATAGATGGCTTACATTGCATCTAACTATTCATTTTAAAGTTATTATTACAATTATAATCAATAGCTTGGAGCTTTTATGTCGCATAAATCCCCAATTCATAGCCAACACTACCCAGACTCCTTTTATGTTGCGACCGCCAAAGAGCTTTATCAGCATCCCAAGCTAACCGAAAACATTACTGTCGATGTGTGTATTGTCGGCGGTGGATTTAGCGGGATTAATACCGCTATTGAACTCAGACAACGCGGTTACAGTGTTGCATTGCTCGAAGCTAAACGTATTGGCTGGGGCGCATCTGGCCGAAATGGTGGTGAACTTATCCGTGGGATCGGCCATGACGCGAGCCAATTTCGAAATGAAATTGGTGATGAAGGTGTAAAATCGATTCAACAAATGGGTTTTGAAGCGGTTGATATTGTCACCGAGCGCATTGCCGAGCACAAAATCGATTGCGACTTACACATGGGTTATTGTGATTTAGCCGTAAAGCCACGGCACATGGATGATTTAGCAGCAGAATTTCAAGATCTGCAAGACCAAGGTTATCAAAAATCAATCAAGCTGCTTGATCGTTCACAAATTGGTGAAGTTATCGGTTCAGACTTTTATCAAGGCGCCTTGGTCGATATGGGCAGCGGACATTTACACCCGCTTAACTTAGCCCTAGGCGAAGCGCGTGTCGCCCGCGAACTTGGCGCACAATTATTTGAATACAGCGCCGCAGAAAAAATCATTAAAGGCACTAAACCCAAAGTCATTACCGCTGAAGGCGAAGTAACTTGTGACTATCTAGTCATGGCAGGTAATGGTTATATCGGCAATAAATTAAGCCCTTTCCTTGGCGGGAAAGTGCTACCTACTGGTACTTATTTATTAGCTACAGAGCCATTAACTGAGCAACAATGTGCCAGTATCATCCCGCAAAACATGGCATTTGCCGATATGCGCGTGGCGTTAGACTATTTCCATTTATCAGCAGACCGCCGTTTATTGTTTGGTGGTTTATGTACTTATTCTGGTAAAGACCCAAAAGATATTGAAGCCGAATTAAGACCTAATCTTGAAAAAGTGTTCCCGCAATTAAAAGGTATCAAAATTGATTATGAATGGGGCGGCATGATGGGTATCGGCGCCAACCGCATGCCGCAAATAGGCCGTTTACCTGATGCAGCCAACATCTACTTTGCTCAAGCCTATGCCGGACATGGGGTAAATGCTACGCATATGGCAGCAAGATTAATTGCTGAAGCCATTAGTCAGCAATCACAACGTATTGATGTGTTTAATGACATTAAACACATGACCTTCCCAGGCGGACCAATGTTGCGATCGCCATTGCTTGCAGCTGGAATGTTTTATCATAGGATGAAGGATTTGCTATAGGTTGATGGATTTGCTGTGGGTTGGCAAAGGGGTCAACCTTTACATCTTTTTATGGCCTACGGCCACTAACGTCGTGGCGCTTCGCCCTGCACAGGCCAAATATGGCGTCATTCCGGCAATGCTCTTGAGCCGGAATCCAGGTGTTATTTTTGCTTTGTACTTTTGTACTTTATGGCCTGCGGCCACTAACGTCGTGGCGCTTCACCCACACCAGACCAAGAGGAAACCAACGGCTGTTCCCTCTTGGAACTCCCAGCCGCCCCGCAACATTTTCAAACAGCGAAAAGGTCGCC
>NZ_JACJEU010000037.1:0-35550 GCF_014164215.1 Shewanella sp. SG44-2 | reverse complement strand
CACGCTTGTCATCATCTCAGCCCTAACGCGCTTTGAGCGGTAAAAGCGGTGAAGAACGATAACAATCGATGACAAGCGAAAATGATGACAAAAAAAAGACAAAGCTTATTATCGTCTCAGCTCTAACACGCTTGTCATCGTCTCAGCCTTAATCGCTTGTCACCGTCTCAGCTTTAACCGCTTGCCACCGCTTGTTATCATCTCAGCTCTAACACGCTTGTCATCATCTCAGCCCCAACGCGCTTGTCATCATCTCAGCTCTAACGCGCTTGCTATCATCTCAGCCCCAACACGCTTGTTATCGTCTTAGCTCTTTAGCGATATGCTCTGCTTGCGCCTGTGACATTTCAGGGTTTGTTGACTCAACCATTACGCGGATAAGCGGTTCGGTGCCCGATTTACGTAACAATACTCGACCGTTTTCGGCTAGTACGGCTTCGGCTTCTATCACCGCTTGTTTTACGGCTTCTGACGCTAAGATTTCATCAGCGTTATTAGCGGTTAGCCGAACATTGAGGAGTACTTGAGGTAACTTTTTCATACCCGATACTATCTCAGCTAATGACTGGCCAGACTGTAATACTGCTTGTAGTACTAATAATGACGCCACAACAGCATCGCCAGTAGAGGCATGGTCAAGGTGTAAAATATGGCCAGAACCTTCGCCGCCAATGCGCCAGCCAGTGGCTTTTAATTGCTCAACCACATAACGGTCACCGACTTTGGCGCGTTTAAACGGGATATCCATTTCTTTTAACGCAATCTCAAGGCCGAGATTCGACATTAATGTACCAACAACACCGCCACTTAGTGTGCCTTGTTGCTTGGCTGTTTTGGCCAGAATATACAAAATTTGATCGCCGTCCACTACATGGCCATTGTGATCAACAAACATCACCCGGTCAGCGTCGCCGTCCATCGCAATGCCTAAGTCAGCTTCATGTACCATAACCGCTGTTTGTAAACTGTCTAAATGGGTCGCGCCGCAATGGTCATTAATATTGGTGCCATTAGGTTTGTCATTAATGCTAATCACCTCAGCACCTAACTCACGATATACATTCGGCGCAATATGATACGCCGCACCGTTAGCACTATCGACGACAATTTTAAGGCCTGCTAAGGTTAAATCTTTAGCAAACACCCCTTTGCAGAACTCAATGTAACGACCCGCTGCATCAGTAATCCGGCGGACTTTACCTAACAATTCAGATGAAACACATTCCATCGCATTATGATTAAGGGCTTGATCTAACAATGCTTCAATTTCAAGCTCTTGCTCGTCATTAAGTTTAGTACCCGAATTAGAGAAAAATTTAATGCCATTATCATAAAACGGATTATGTGATGCACTAATAACAACACCAGCATCGGCACGGAATGTAGAGGCTAAATACGCAACTGCAGGGGTTGGCATAGGGCCAATTAATGCTACGTTAACACCAGCAGCAGATAAGCCCGCTTCAATCGCCGACTCCAACATATAACCGCTACTACGAGTATCCTTACCAATCAACACTTCTTGTGTACCGGTTGACGCTAATACTTTGCCTGCAGCCCAACCTAATTTCATAGCAAAATCAGGCGTAATAGGAAACGTCCCCACTTTTCCACGTACACCGTCGGTGCCAAAATACTTACGAGACATAAAAACTCCAAAATTAAATAATCGATAACGAGCGAAATAGCAGGTGACAAGCGATGAAAATTGAAAAAGCGTTAATAAGAGATAACAAGCGATGACAAGCAATGACAAGCGATGAAAGATAAAGATAAAATAACTTGTTACCTATCTTCTCGCTCGTTATCGCTTGTTACCATCTCAGCTCTAACCCGCTTGATATAGCCCGTCACCATCTCAGCTCTAACCCGCTTGATATCGCCCGTCACCATCTCAGCTCTAACCCGCTTGGTATCGCTTGTTACCGGCTTAATCTATCTTTCAGATAGATTATTGATCTAGGCAAAAAGCAAAAAGCAAAAAACCAACTAAATATAAGTTGGTTTTTAAATTATCAGTAAAAAATTACTGTTCGAGCAGAATTTTTTCAACACTTTTTTTGAAATCCGCGCCTAACTTAGCATCGCGTAGGCCATATTCCACAAAAGCATTCATATAACCCAATTTGTCACCACAATCATGTGACTTACCTGTCATGTTAAATGCTTCAACGGTATCTTGTTCAATTAGCATATCAATCGCGTCAGTTAACTGAATTTCATCACCAGCACCCGCTGGTGTTTTAGCCAATAAAGCCCAGATTTTCTCTGATAACACATAACGGCCAACAACCGCTAGATTAGACGGTGCTTCACCAATAGCAGGCTTTTCAACCATTCTTTTAATCTTAGCCGAATCACCTGGTGCTATCTCAACACCATTACAATCGGCTATACCGTATTTATTAACGTCACATTCAGGTACTGGTGCAACCATAATCTGGCTAGCAAAAGAGGCCTTATAACGGGCAATCATAGCCGCCAAATTTTCAGTTTTTTGGTTCGCAGTATATTCATCTAAAACAACATCTGGTAACACTACTGCAAACGGGCTATTACCAATACACGGGTAAGCACATAATACCGCATGACCTAAGCCTTTGGCCTCTCCTTGACGTACATGCATTATGGTCACGTCTTTAGGGCAAATAGCCTGCACCTCTTCAAGTAGCTGACGTTTTACGCGCTTCTCAAGTGTAGATTCAAGCTCGTATGATTTATCAAAGTGGTTTTCAATCGCATTTTTACTCGCATGAGTGACTAGCACGATTTCTTTAACACCGGCAGCCACACACTCATTGACGATATATTGAATAAGAGGCTTGTCCACTAACGGTAACATTTCTTTTGGGATGGCTTTGGTGGCAGGCAACATGCGAGTTCCCAAGCCTGCTACGGGGATAACAACTTTCATTTTAAATCCTTGTCAAAATAAGTGTAATATAAATTTAGACTTTGGCCAACCAGTGATTAGTGGAGTAATACTAAGGAAACTAAGAAGTCCTGAAAATCGAAAAATTAAGATACAAGGTTAATAACTTTCTTAGCAGCATCAGAATTTTTAGCTTTTTGCTGATAAACTAAATCGCAAATACCATCTGTCGGTGCAAAACCTGTAGGCGTCTTAAGTAAAATATCGCGAACGGCTTCATGATTAAACTGATGACAAGCTAAATCTAAACGATCTAAAATTAAAGAATACTCAGCCCATGTTAAATACAACTCATTTGCTGTCATGATGCGTTCATGTTCAGTGCCTGTAACATCATCACCAATCAGCAGTTCTTCGTATAACTTTTCACCTGGGCGCAACCCACTAAACTCGATAGCAATATCACCATCAGGATTATTATCACTACGTACTTCATAGCCACTTAGACGGATCATCTTTTGAGCTAAATCAACAATCTTGACCGAGTTACCCATATCTAACACAAAAACATCACCGCCCTTGCCCATAGCACCAGCTTGTATCACTAATTGCGATGCTTCTGGTATGGTCATAAAAAAGCGAGTGATATCAGGGTGCGTTACAGTAACAGGGCCGCCGTTAGCAATTTGGGTTCTAAACAACGGCACAACCGAGCCCGATGACCCAAGTACATTACCAAACCGCACCATACAAAACCGAGTTTGATTATTTTCGCGAGACAGCGCTTGCAGCACTAATTCCGCCATACGCTTAGTGGTGCCCATCACATTAGTTGGCCGCACTGCTTTATCAGTAGACACTAATACAAAGGTTTCAACCTTAGCCGCAATAGCTGCTCTAGCAGTATAAAGAGTACCAAAGACATTATTACGTACACCTTCTACCACATTATGTTCAACTAAAGGAACATGTTTATAAGCTGCTGCATGATAAACGGTTTGTACCCCAAAAGACTGCATAACCGCTTGTACACGATTCTCACGCTGCACGGAACCCAATAAAGGGAAAATATTAACGCTTAAGCCAAGCTCTTTCACCGTGGTATTTAACTCACGCTCTATGGCATATAAGGCAAATTCAGATAATTCAAATAAGATTAACTTTTTAGGCAACTGTTTTAAAATCTGTCGACATAACTCAGAGCCAATAGAACCACCCGCTCCAGTCACCATTACCACTTTATTTTTAATGTTGGCAGTCAACAGGTCTTCTCGTGGAGCTACTGCATCACGACCCAGTAAATCATCAATTTCAACTTCTTTAATATCAGTGTAAAGCTTAGAGCCATTAACCAAATCAGACATTGCCGGAATAGTTAATACCTGTACAGCAAGTGGTTCTAGGCGAGTCAATATCATTTGACGCTTAGCTCGGCTAGCACTAGGCATTGCAAGCAACACTTTGGTGGCTGCTTTCTGCTTAATCAGTTTACGAATAATAGAAGGGGAATGAACGTGTACTCCTTGAATCACAGTACCATGCAAAGACACATCATCATCAACAAAAGCGAATGGATAATACTCGTGGCTTTGCACCAATGACGTCAACAACTGCCTACCACTCACACCCGCGCCATAAATAATGACAGGTTCACCTACACGTTTCATCCCGGTGCCCACTAACGAACGCACTAATGCTCGGGAGCCTCCTACAAGCACAAGGGCAAAAGCAATATAAATTAATGGCACTGTTCTTGGGATATTTACATTAGTATAAAATGACACTAATATAAGTGAGAACGTTGAAAAAACAACGCCTCCTAAAATGGCCATAAAAGCTTGTAAACCCATATATCTTAAAACTGCACGATATAGCCCTAGTCTTGTAAATACAAATAAACTAAAAGGCACTACGGTAAACATAACAGCCCAGTTAGCACTGTTACTTAATACATTAATATCATCTAGACGGACTAATAAGGCACAAAAAAAAGCAAAGAATAAAAAAAGTGAATCAATAAAAAGGCTCACCATACGCTTCTGAGGACGAGGTAAAGAGAAAATACGTTGCAAAAAATCCATCTTGTGCTCCAAATTAATAACATTCGTAATAATAAAATCTTATCTACATTAAAAAGGCTGTCTAACCAGTAAAAACATCGAGTTTAACACGAGTGTACATTATTGATAAAAGTTATGTGATATTGAAAAGACAAAATCAGCTTAATATTTAATAAGATATTGACTGAATTATGCTTCGTAATGAAACACAAAAGACATTAGAATACGCTGAGACAATTTACCTAGTAACTTGAATATATTTAGAAGAAACTATCATAAAAATGTCAAACCAATGCATTATCAAGTATACAAGATAGATATAATTATTTTACAGCATCACCTGAACCACTACCTGTAACCGTCATTAAGATATACTTGAAGTAGTTTTGAATAGTCAACGTATCTATCATCTTTCGGTCTGTTTCAGCAAGAAGTTTTGGTGTCGACATATCAATATTCTGTACCTGAGCTAGCCCAGTTACCCCTGGTAGTACGTTATAAACACCTAACGCACCACGTTCTTTAATCAACTCTTTTTGGTTAAAAAGGTTAGGCCGAGGACCTACTAGGCTCATATCACCTTTAAGCACATTGATAAGTTGAGGTAACTCATCAATTTTCGTTTTTCGTAGAAAGCTACCTAACTTGGTAATAGACGAATTACTTGCTAAATGACTTGCCACGGATTTAGTCTCAACCGACATAGAGCGGAACTTAATTAGCTTAAACTGTTTTTGATTTTTCCCTACTCGTGTTTGGATAAAAATTGGTGAACCAGTGTCGAAAAAGCCAATAATGGTGACGATAAGCAAAATAGGCCAAAGCAAAAATAAGCCGAAAAAAGCAGCCAGAAAGTCAATCAATCGGATCATATAATATTACTCTATTTTTCTTGTTTAAGGAAAGTCATTGACTCTTTCATTGTATAAGGTGGGGTCCAATCTAAGATCTCAATCAAACATGATGAATCGACCTGTAAATTACCAACTAATTGTTCGATCATCGATGATTTCCCAATTAGCTTACCAACTAATCGCATCAAACTTGCAGGAATAGGTAACTGGAATAAACGAACACCCAATCCACGAGCTATTGCATTTGTAAATTGTTTAGTTGAAACAGACTCATTCTCAGCTGCTAAGAAAGTATGACCTCCTGCATTTGGATGTTTAACGCATGTTATCAATAAATCAGCCAAGTTATGAACAGAAATAAAATCACGCCTATTATTAATTAAGCCGAAAGGTAAACAATGGAATTTGTTAATTAAATTTGTCAATAAACCAAAATTACCTGGAGCATTAGCTCCATAAACTAACGTCGGGCGTATTATGACAATTTCTAATCCTGTTTCATCAGATAATTTCTTTAATGCTAATTCTGTATCGAGTTTTGATTGTGTATAAAAATTATGGGGAAAAGGATCAGAAACTAAAGAAAATGGTTGTTCCAATGTAAAGCTACCATTAACACCTATTGAACTAATGTAAATGAATCTTTTTACACCTGCTTTTACTGCCTCATTAGCTAAATGAATAGTTCCATCTACATTAATTCTCCGTAAATCACTTTCGGTGAAACTGCTTGAGTGCGCCAAACCGGCTAGATGTATAACAGAATCACAATCATCAAATGCACCATCCCAAACAGTATATCCATCAATCTTACTTACAATAAAATTATCATCAAATTCTTTAAAGTTTCCAATTCTTGATACGCAACGGAATTTTTCATTTTTTAAAGAAATTAGATTACGTCCTATAAAACCTGAAGCACCAGTTAGTAAAATACTCATTGAACAACCTATGAAAAGTAAAAGTCTCCCAAATTTGAGAAAGAGACAACATTAATGAATAAAGAAGAAAATAAAATATATTGATGTAAATATAAAATTACTAAAAACCAAGCCAGAGATCTAGAATCATCTATAAAAAGCTTCAAAAATAACATTCTACAACAAAAAACTAGATTCCAATGTTAACAATTACTTACAAACCTTTCATTCTTAACGAGTCGATAAATCTCAATGTAAGTAAAACTAAGTTTTCAGCTTTCCCTATACTTGTAGATTCAGCATAACATCGAATTTCAGGAGCATTACCTGAAGGTCTTAGATGTATAACATCTTCATTCTCAAGTGTAACTCTCAATCCATCGATGAAATTTACATCCCTAACTGCAATGTTCTCAAGTCCCAATTCAACAAGTAATAAGCTAGGATTCAGCTTGAAACAATTAATTAATTGATAACTTTTTTCTGAAGAGAAATTTTGAATTCTATCACTGTGTGTAAATCGATTAGGTAATTCATTTACAATTTTAGATATAGTTTTATTCTTATCTTTTGATAATGAGAACAACATTAGTGCAGGTAATAGGGCGTCACGAGTAGGTAAAGCTTTTAAAAGATGTCCATTAATTAAGATGTCACTTCCTAGGATGTAACCACCATTAGCCTCAAAACCAGCAAATGTTGAATAATGGGTTGCCAACTGAGAAAATGTACTAATAACATAGGGAGAGCCAATTTTAGTGCGCTCAACATGTTTAAAACTATTTATAACTTCAATTAAAGTATTACAATTTACAGGAACAGCTAATGCTTCAACGTGTAACACTTTAGAGCATAAAATACCAAGAATATCACCACGAAGCCATACACCATCTTCATCAGCAACTAAAGGTCTATCTCCATCACCATCAGTTGAAAATATAGCGTCTAAATTATATTCTCTAGACCATATGATTGCTTTTAGTTTGTCAGTTTCAGAGACAGCTTCAGTATCGATTGGTACAAATTGCTCACTACGTTCCAAACTAATTACTTCTGCACCAAGTTTGGTGAATAAATTAGCATATAAATCACGTCCTGCACTCGAATGTTCATAAATACCAATTTTTTTACCGCTTAATAATGAAGTACTAAATAGATCGGTATAACGATTAATATAAGCATTTGATGCATAAGAGCTAACTTTAAGAGAAGAACCATTAATTGGTATATTTATACTCTCAAACCTTGCATTGATACTCAAAATATCATGCTCGTCGAGTTTACTTATCTCGCCATCTGGTCTGTAAAATTTTAAACCATTTCGATCAAACGGAATATGGCTTCCAGTAACCATAATGCACGGAATATTATCTTGCATAGATACATATGCTAGTGCTGGGGTTGGAACAACACCATAATAAATCGCCTCAATGTTTAGTTGTGATAAAGCTTGAATACAAGATTCAGCAATATCAGGACTACTAGGTCTATTATCAATGCCAATTGCTATACAATCAAATTTAAATTGACTTCGCATACACGCAACAAAAGCATGAGTAAAAGCCGCACAGAGATTTGAAGAAAATTGCGAGACTAATCCTCTGGCTCCACTGGTTCCAAATTTAACATCTGAACTTCGGATAACTTCTGAACTAATTAACATAACACAACCACTTACTAAAGAAGTAACAATAAAAAAGATTTAAATCTATAAATCTATAAATACAATATGAACATATGATTACGAAATTTTAAACTCTACCATATCTATCTTCAAACCGAACAATATCATCTTCTCCTAAATAACTACCAGTTTGGACTTCAATGAGTTCTAGCTCTAAAACTCCTGGATTTTCAAGAGCGTGAATAACACCAGAAGGAATATAAGTTGATTGGTTTTCTGTAAGTAAAAATGTTTTATCACCATTAGTAACCTTGGCTGTACCTGATACTACTATCCAATGCTCTGCACGATGATGATGCATTTGAATAGATAGTTTCTGACCTGGTTTTACAGTAATTCGTTTTACTTGGTCACGATGACCGAAATCGATTGAATCATAGTGACCCCAAGGACGATAAACTTGTCGATGAATATCAGCTTCAGATCTATCAAGCATCTTAATTTGTTCAACAATTTTTTTTACATCCTGAACTGAATCCTTGTTAGCAACCAAAACTGCATCTTTTGTTTCAATAACAATACAGTTATCAAGACCAACGGTAGCAACTAACTTTTGCTCAGATATAACAAGATTATTTTGAGAATTATGACTGAGTACATCACCTCGATGTACATTTCCCTGTTCATCTTTATCGCTAACATCCCATATCGCAGAAAAACTACCAATATCATTCCAATTTACATCCAATGGAACAACAACAACAGAACTAGAGTCATTAGACTTACAAAGAGGTTCCATGACAGCATAATCGATAGATTGATCATCGCATAGCTCAAAATCATTAATATTGATCCTAAGGAAATCCATATCTGAAGATGCCCCATGAAAAGAGGTTTTACATACTTCATAGATATCAGGTCTAAATTTTTTTAACTCTTCAAGGTAACGAGATGCTTTGAACATGAACATACCTGAATTCCACAAATACTCACCTGAATCGAGATAAGTTTTAGCAGTGTCAATGTCAGGTTTCTCAATAAAACTTTGTACAGTAAAACCTTCACTATTAAACATTAAAGGTAAATCTATAGATACTTTATCGCCAACCTTAATATATCCATATCCAGTTTCAGGATGTGAAGGTACGATACCAAAAGTCACTAATTTTCCTAAATTAGCTAATGGAAGGGATTCATTAATAATTTTCAGAAATTCAGAATTATTACTTATCAAATGATCGGCAGGTAAAACCAACATAACCCCATCATTACTTTGTTCAATTAATGATAATGCAGCTAAAGCAATTGCTGGAGCAGTATTACGACCAACAGGTTCTAATATAATTGGACCTAAAGAATTAATCTCTTGCATCTGCTCTGCCACGATAAAACGATGCTCTTCGTTGCAAATACAAATTGGAGATTGGGAAGATAACGAGTTTAATCGTAAAACTGTTTCTTGTAGCATGGTATTTTTAGAAGTAACTTTTAAAAATTGTTTCGGCATCAATTTGCGAGATAAAGGCCACAATCTGCTCCCAGTACCTCCAGCTAAAATTACAGGTAAAATCATTTCACTCTCACTTTATTTAAAATTTAGAAATATATTTTTTGAATTGCAACAGACTACACTCTTCGGAATGTGTTGATAAAAACCTATTACGTGAATTAGCAATATAAAACTGATGATTATTCAAAATATCCATACAAGATTTTGCAAATTGATGGTGATCCAAATGTTTAACGAGCTGGCCTGTTTTATTTACTACAATATCCTCTGATAAATTTCCAACATTATAAGCAACGACTGGAACGCCAAACATATATGACAAAACAGTTACTCCGCTCTGTGTGGCTGAATCATAAGGTAGTAATGAAACTGAAGCATGTGAAAAAAGGGTTATCAAGTATTCATCTTCAATAAACTGATTAATTACTTCCACGCCTTCAAAAGAAGATAGTTCATTTATATGTTCGCTAAACCCAGAACCTGCAATAATGATTTTATTTGTAATACCTAGCTTTCTTAATGCCGGTATTATGTTAAGTAAATTCCCAATACCCTTATATGGTTCAAATCGACCAAAAAAAAGAAGAGGACCTGAATTCAACTTAGAAAGTAGGTCATCATTATTTGAAATGTCAATGAAACCTGCTAATTTCTGTTTGATTATAGGACACGAATTAAAATCAGAAACTTCAGAAAAAACAATTATTTCATCAGATAAAATGGTTTTTACACAAAAGTTATAAAGTTTAGTAACAATTTTATTTTTACCTGGATGTGGAATCCAATCATGTATTGTGAATACAAGCTTTTTACCAAAAATCTTTAGCAAGAAAGCTAGAGGTATATTAGATATATGCGCATTGTCAAAAATAACAGTTTTGACAGATTTCTTTACACAGATAAACAAAACATAAAAACTAAGAAAAAGATCAATAATAAAAAAAAAGTCACCTGCACTTTTTTTTGTATAACTACTTATTCTTACTTTCCTGTCAGTAGTTAAATTCTTATTTTTAAAATAAACAACATTATCAACCCCTAATTTAGAAAGAAAAAAATCTGAAACACCAGGATTGAAACTATTAGATATAAGTGCAACCTTAGAAATCATTTACAACTCCAGAAAAATCAAAGAACAGCATCTGTATAGCAATATTTCACAATATAAATATTATTTCCAAGAAAACCTAGAACGTTGTTCTAGGACAAAACGAAAAAACACGCTTGTAAAGGAGAGTGGAAAACAAAGGAATCTTGGCAAATTATATCTCTTATTAAACAACAAATTCAATCCAGAAAAATAGTATGTATACTTTTTCCAAGGAATAGATTTATTAGTAGAAGCACCACCAATATGTACTACTTCTACTGAAGGTAAATTAAAAATTTTTAATTTAGAACTTTCAGCTTTAAATGCAAATAAATCCTCTTCAATATATAAAAATGTGTCGGGATAAAAATAATCAGAAAAACCCTTAACATTAGATACCGGAATGACAAAACAAGCACCATGAAATCGGTATATGGATTTGTAATCCATATATGACTCAACTTTAAAATCCTTATACCTAGTTATAGCGGGTAAAATAACTCCCAAAAAAGAAGGTTTATTGTAATACGGTGTTAGACCTTTAATACGAACAGCAAAAGCTGCTGATAAATGATAATTATTTAACTTGGAATACACAGTAAGATCTTTTTTTAACTCATTTACAAAACTGTCATGTAATATTATATCAGGATTGCAAATTACTATGTGAGAAGAACTATCAGATTCTGCTTGTTTAATACCTAAGTTATTACCTTTCGCATAACCGAGATTACTATTGGGATAAAGTATATTAACATTGTGAAAAATATCAGTTTCATGAAAATCAAATTTTTCTAAAGAGTTATTGACTATTATACTATTAAATTCAACATGTGGAGAAATCAATTTCATTCTTTCAATTCTAAGAAGATTAGAAATAATCAATTCAGAACTAAAATAATTAACAAAAACAAAAGATATCTTTTCTATTATCACTGTTTTTTTATCCTTAAAAACATCCCAATAAATGATTTTACTCTTTTCAGATATGATAACTTATAAGCAGACTTATAACCTGTAGTCTTTGGTATATCAACACCTTTTAATTTAGCTGCATAACCTCGTTCTTTAAAGCTCAAACGTCGATTAACTTGTAACGGTTGCCTTAGAATAAGACCTTTTTCCAAATCTTCAACATAATTGCAAACAATAGCAGAAGTAGCCATGCAAGAATTTATTATATTAAGGCCTAATTCACTTCGCGCCAACAAAAGAGATTTCCCTGGTTTATCATCAAATAGTGGATAACCTTTATCATCTGTATCCCAGTAATCGGCGCAGACAATATCAGCACTCATGCCTACACCATCAGGACAGAGTTTACATACTAAAGGTAAAGTTCTATTTAATCCATTCCCCCAAGAATTATCATAAGAAGTTTCAAATATACCATTCTGAGTCTTGGCTATAAATTTCCCAGGCCATCCTTCTCCTCTATAGTTAATACTTATAATGTCAGATGTAGAATTAACATTACCACCCAAATTATTAATGACATCTAGTGTACCTTTATAACTAGGCAAACCTGCACAAAAAAAAGAGATAAATATGTGTTTATTAGTATATCCATTCTGGATTAAAGCAGATTTTAATGCGCTTATTTCACAAGGCTTACCGATAATAGCAAGATCACCATCAAACGATAGTAATTCATGAATATTTAATAATGTAGGAGTTGGACAATATTTTGAGCCAGCAGAATAAACTAAGTCATTCGCATTAGTAAATAATCTAGGTAAAAAATGGATACCGCTGCCAACACCAATAGTATAGACGCCATTAACAATGCCTCTTTTTAATAAATCAGCAGCTATAGCAGTAATAGTACCACCAGAGGAACCTTTATTTCTTATTTCAGCATCTGTTGAATAAGATTCAAATGCAGCGTCAACCTTTCCAAATAAACCATTAGAATCGTTATGATTATGTCTACTAACTCCTGGACAAAATTTAAAAAAATCTTTAGCTTTGTCATTTAGATTATCAGGTATCAATCTTGAACTTTCACTAATTTTCATTGATTCAGCACACAAACCACAACCTACACACAAATCAGATTTAATTATGCTGTCTACTTCAAAAGACTTATTTTTTATATTCATTCACATTTACCAGTTCAGACAAAGTATTCCTATAGTCATTAATTTTAACATTTGCTAGTTTAAGTGATTTAGGAACCATTTCTCTTGCATTAGTATTTTTAATTATATTAACTATACTTTCAATTATTTCATCAGAATTATTTATTTTAGGATCTTGAACAAAATCATATCCTAAAGATCCAAAGACGCCTTTAAACTTTCTGCTATAAGAAATTGGTATTACAGGCACACCAGATGAGAAAGCTCCAATTGCAGCATGCATTCTTGCTGCAATAACAAAATCTAACTGAGACATATCAGTTTTCGCTTCAATTGGTGTGTTGTATAGAATTGGTTTAGCTAAGTTGTACTTATTAGCAAGCTCATTACTTATAACAAAATCGTTCTCAAGAGGTAAATGATTCGGGGTAACATGAGGAATCAATTTTATATTAACCCCTTCAAACTTTAACCTTTCTATTAATCTTTCAGTGAATTCTTTATAATTAATTTTAAGTCCAAATTGATTATTTTGATTATAACCACCAGAATATAACAAACCAGATACATTTAGACCTACTGTAACATTTTCAAATTTATTATCTAATTTCTTGAATGGTAAATGGAATGCAACGTCTGTAGTTAAGTCATGTTCAATATTTCTACTTTGTAAGTATTTAGAAGAAAGGTCATCTCTGACAAAAATTTTATAAGCTTTTCTCATACAAAAATCAGACAACAATTTCCCTACTTTAGTATCAAAAGGACCAATAGTCTGTGGAGAAAGTATAAGCCTCGTCTTTGAGTTGATAACATGCATTTTAGAGACCGTCATATTTAACAATCTTTTAAATCCATATAAGTCAGTAAAACTATCACCCTCTCCAATATCAAAGACATAACTATATTTACTAAACAGATCAGTACTCTTTAAAGTTAATTTTCTAAAAAGCAAATCTTTTAACGAATACCTTACAACATTGATATTACAATTTAAATCTTTACTCAATTCATCAACAATACTCAAACTCTTTTGACCTGAAGTACCTATAAAATCATATGTAATATTAGTAATATTCTTTTCAGTCAAAACTTCATTTATTATAATAAGATTGGCAATAGCTAATGCACTAACACCTAAATTATCTGAGTTTGGAGTATGCCAAAGCAAACCTATATTCATAATTTTAAAACCCTATGTTTGAAGAAAATTAAAGAAAAAAGTCCAGACATGAGGTAAACAGCTTTTTGATTCCAAAAAATATACCCCCCCATTGAATCTATTAGAATTAGCAATAAAACAATAGCCAAGAAGTCTTTCTTAAGGAATCTATTAAGTACAATTAATAAATATGGTATAAAGAAAAAAATTGCCAACCCATATTTAAAATAAAATTGCAATATGATATTATGTGTATGACTATCCCAACCATACTTACCCATTTCAGATTGAATTAACCAATCACTTAGACCTATGCCTCCAGGGAACTTAAGGAACATGCTATAAACTTGTTGCCACATTTCGAAGCGACCATCTTCTGCAAATGATTCCTCACCGCTCAGTAAAAAAATTAATCTATCTGCTAAAGAAAAACCAAGACCGGATAAAAAAGTTAACACCTCAATAACATATATAGACACAAGAATGACTAATAAAAAAAACAGAAATGATACAATGACTTTTATATTTGTTGTTTTCTTAAAAAAAACAAAATAAATAAACCCAATACTTATTAAATATATTAACGACCTTCTTGAACCAGTTAGAAAAACACCGATAGAAAGTACAAAAAACAGAAACATCACAAAAAATTTGTTTAGATTAATTTTATTAAAATATGTAAAATTAATCAGAACCATAATGCATACAATATAATAAATAGAGCTTACATGAGGGCCCATACCGAATGCATTTATTCTCCCCCCCATTATTCCACTATATCCAAATCCCCATGCCATAATAGAAGTAAAAACCAATGCCAAACCTGAAACAAGAAAAACAAATAGTAATTTAAATTCATTAATTAAATTAAGCTTTAACAAAGTGTAAATAATAATATATAAGGCAAGAAATCTAAAAGTGTAGATTAAACCATCAAAGTAAACATTAATGTGAAAACCATTATAAAGAAGTAAAAACAAGCCAGACAGAGAAGCAATAACAACACATAAAATTTCTATATTAGATATAGAGCCAATTATTTTCATCGGAAAAGTAACAAACAAAATAAAAAGTGTACACAACAAAACCAAATCAAAAAAATTGAAATTAGCAATCCATAATACATACCGTATATGTTCAGGTTGTTTTAGTGTAAATAAACTAAATTCATTTTGAACAAGTGCTGGAGAGAACAAAAATATAAATAAAAAAAATATAAATAAACTAGTTATTGTTTTCATAATATCGCCTTACCAAGTCATAAGTTATAACAGAAAGCATTGTAATAGCAATAACGATATGAACTTCTACAACTACATTAGCAACATATAAAACCATATTTGTAGCTTCAACAAAATATAGGTTAATCAACATATAAAAAAGGCCAGAAACAGTGCATATAATTCGATATACATTACTCATATAACTGGTTAAATATGCAGAAGATATACCTATAACATGCCTTAGACATACGATTATAGTAAAAATAAATGTAAGTTCGTTTGCGTTTTTATAATTTTCATTCAAAATAAATCCAGAAATTATAGGAAAAGCAAAATAATATAATATCCCGACCGCAATAGATAAGATAACAGCTATCGAAAACCCCTCAAACGTTCTTTTCCTAACATCATTAAATGAATTTTGCTTCTGTGAAAACTTAACTACAAACACTTGAGATAATGTATTTGAAGTAATACAAATAGCCAGCATAATTTGAGATGCTAGCTGGTAAAATGTTATTTCCGAACTATCAAGAAAATAACCTAGGTATAAAATATCAATGGATACATAAATAACACCTAAAGCAACAATTAGAAAATATGTAAAGCCATAATTAAATTGCAACAAGACTTGCTTTAAATTCATAAAAATCGGAAGATTAAATGCTTCTAAATCAATCCTGTTAATTAAATAAATATAAAATAATACTCTAGAAAAAAGCAATGATATTGAAAATATAAGTAAATCTTCAAATATAAACAATGAAATACATGATAAAACTAATAATGTCAGGTTGTTTTTTATTATAAATTTCGACTCACCAAAAAACTCACCTTTACCTCTTAACTCCATTAAATGAAAGTTAGTGAATGAATTCATAATAATTGATGAAAAAACAAATAAAAAAGTCATTGAATCATATGGGTAAATATCACAAAATATTATAATTAAAAAAACTAAGAAGCAAACAATAGTTAACCACAACTTCAATGCTAAAGTCGAACCATGATTAACTTTTTCTTTAGCTATTGCTACGGGATGACTTAGATTAAAACCATATTCACAAATAATTGAAAGAGTCAAAGAAAATGTCATTGCATACAAAAACTCTCCGACAGCTTTATCACCTAAAACCTTTGTAACAACAAAAATTAAAAGTAAATTAGCTAAGTTTTTAAAAGAAAATCCTAACAAGCTTTTTACAAAATCCGTCACTTTAAAAAACTCATCAAAGACATTCCATTTTTATCTTTTATCGACATTTGAGGTTCTATCGCAATAGGCCAATTAATGCCAAGAGAAGCATCGTTCCATTTAATTGAAATTTCAGAAGTTGGATCATAATAATTTGTACACTTATAAACAAATTCAGCTTCTTCACTTGTAACGTAAAAACCGTGTGCAAAGCCTTCAGGTACCCATAATTGACGTTTATTTTCCGCGGATAGATATACGCCGACCCATTGACCAAATGTTGAAGACCCTTTGCGTATATCTACCGCAACATCAAATACCTCACCAGACACGACACGGACAAGTTTGCCTTGAGTGTTGACGCTCTGATAATGTAATCCGCGTAAGATTCCTTGCTTGGACTTTGAGTGATTGTCCTGCACAAAATTTGTTTCTTTACCTGTTACAAGTTCTTCAAACTTTTGCTGACTCCACGTTTCCATAAAGAAACCACGTTCATCCCCAAAGACTGCTGGCTCGATGATTTTAACGTCCGCAATGGTTGTATCAATGACTTTCATTTATGAATACTCTTTAATTCGCACTAACGCTGCTTGCCAGTCGCTCTGCATAATGCCAAATGTATTATGGATCTTGTCACAATTTAAACGTGAGTTTGCAGGGCGTTTAGCTGGTGTTGGATAGTCTAGTGTTGTTATTGGATTAACTTGAATAGGTTTGACGAGTACGTTTTGATCCAATGCTATTTCAAATATTCTTTCAGCAAAAGTATGCCAATTGACATGAGGGAAGCCAGAAAAATGATAGATACCATAAGCATGACTATTACGCGCAATCTGCTTTGAGATTACGAGTATGGCGTTTGCTATATCACCCGCATAAGTAGGGCCACCAAACTGATCAGCTACAACACCCAACGTATCTCTCGTTTTAGCAAGGCGTAGCATGGATTTAACAAAGTTATTACCGTGTTCACCAAATACCCATGCTGTTCTTAATATAATATGTTTAGGACATGCCTGAGCAACCGCGTGTTCACCAGCTAACTTACTCCGACCGTACTCACCTTGAGGTGACGTCACATCAGACTCAGTATAGCTCTCAGCACTATCGCCATCGAACACATAATCGGTAGATATATGAATGATAGCTGCATTGATTTTATTTGCCGCTAGCGCAAGATTTTGTGGCCCGTATCTGTTGATAGCGAAGGCTAATTCACTTTCTTGTTCAGCTTTATCTACAGTGGTATAAGCGGCAGCATTAATGATGATATTAGGCTGAAACTCGGTAACTATTTTATCAACTTGGATTGGGTCGGTGATATCGAGCTCTTCACGGTCTAATGCCAAAAAAGTTAGCTCGGTCTGTGCTTCGAGTAGATCGACTAAACAACGTCCTACTTGGCCATTTTTACCCGTTATTAATATTTTCATACTTAAGCTCCGTTTACTAAACGCTCCAAGTATTGACCATAGTTGTTCTTCATCATTGGCTTGGCCAATTCAGCGAGCTGCTCTGAGCTCAACCAACCATTACGCCACGCGATCTCTTCTAAGCAAGCCACTTTTAGGCCTTGTACATGTTCTATCGTTTGTACAAAAGAAGACGCTTCATGCAAGCTTTCATGAGTACCGGTATCTAACCAGGCAAAACCACGACCGAGTAACTCCACATTCAAGTTACCTTGATTCAAATACATTTCATTTAACGTGGTGATTTCTAATTCGCCGCGATGTGACGGCTTAACCTGCTTTGCCATTTCGACAACATTGTTGTCGTAGAAGTACAAACCAGTGACAGCATAATTTGATTTTGGCTTTGTTGGTTTTTCTTCTATCGATATCGCTTTCATATCTTTATCAAACTCAACCACACCAAATCTTTCTGGATCTTTGACTTGATAACCAAATACTGTGGCACCGTCTTCTCTATTTGCCGCATTCTTGAGGGTCTTACTAAAGGATTGACCGTAAAAAATATTATCACCCAAGACCAAACACACACTGTCTTTGCCGATAAATTCTTCACCAATCAGAAATGCTTGCGCGAGGCCATCGGGTGAAGGTTGAACGGCATACGTTAGATTGATCCCAAAATCAGAACCATCACCTAATAGACGCTTAAAACCCTCATTGTCTTCTGGCGTAGTAATAACCAATATATCTTGAATGCCTGCAAGCATTAATGTTGACAGTGGATAGTAGATCATTGGTTTGTCATATACTGGCAATAACTGTTTAGAGACACCTCTTGTGAGTGGGTATAAACGCGTTCCTGAACCGCCGGCTAAAATAATTCCTTTCATAAATCCTCAAACGTTATACGTTACACATGCCAAATTTACAAAAATACGCTATTAAGAATTAATGCCTAAGCGTTCACGTTGATAGCTGCCATCTTGGACATGTTGACACCATGTCTGGTTAGTTAAATACCATTCGATGGTTTTACGTAAACCGGTTTCAAATGTTTCTTCTGGCTGCCAGTTAAGCTCACGGTTCATTTTACTTGAGTCAATCGCATAACGACGGTCATGACCTGGACGGTCTGTTACGTAAGTGATCTGCTCAGCGTATAACGTGTCTTTAGGCACTAGGGCATCTAAAATACTGCAGATGGTCTGCACCACTTCAAGATTCTGCTTTTCGTTATGACCACCAATATTGTAGGTCTCACCTACTTTGCCACTTGTGACGACTTTATAGAGTGCCCGAGCATGGTCTTCAACATAGAGCCAATCACGAATTTGATCACCTTTGCCGTAGATAGGAAGTGCCTTCCCTTCTAGCGCATTGAGTATAACGAGTGGGATCAACTTTTCAGGGAAGTGATAAGGACCATAGTTATTGGAGCAGTTAGTCACCACAGTAGGCAAACCGTATGTGCGTAACCATGCTCTGACTAGATGATCGCTTGATGCTTTTGATGCAGAATAAGGGCTGCTTGGTGCATACGAGGTTGTTTCAGTAAATAACGGCAGTTCACCCTCTTGTTCATCAGGATGAGGTAAATCACCGTACACTTCATCTGTAGAGATGTGATGAAAGCGAAATGCTTTCTTGGCATCGGCTGATAAAGTATTCCAATACTCTCTCGTCGCTTCTAGCAAGGTGTAAGTACCCACAATGTTAGTTTGGATAAAATCTGATGGTCCAGTAATAGAACGGTCAACATGAGATTCAGCCGCGAGGTGCATCACAGCATTAGGTTGGTATTGCTTAAAGACGCGGTCTAATTCAGCACGGTCACAAATATCCACTTGCTCGAAAACATATCGATCACTTGACTCAATACTGACCAATGATTCAAGATTACCGGCATAGGTCAATTTATCAACATTAATGACACTATCTTGTGTATTATTGATGATATGACGAACAACTGCAGAGCCAATAAAGCCTGCACCACCTGTGACTAAAATTTTCAAAACATAATCCTTTAAATTGAATATCAGTTTTGAAACTTAATTAGTTCGCAAAACGAGTGACTAATGATCTAAATTAGTAAAGTTTAAAATCTAGTTTTATAATATTTTGAATGGCTAAAAATTTTTACTTATCAGATTTATACTCATAATTGTAATAACCATAATAGCCATACGCATTACTGGCTTTTTTAACCACTCCGTTAAATACAACGCCTTTTACATCGATACCATTTTGCTCGAAACGATTCCGTGTCAATTCTATTTCACGTAAATGGTTTTGACCAAAACGCGTGACAAGTAAAGTAGTACCGGTATGAGCACTGACTATTGCTGGATCGGTTACCGCTAATATTGGCGGGGTATCAATAATGATGATGTCATAAGCAGGGCTAATTTCTGCGACCAGCTTACTAAAGTTGCTATGCATTAGTAATTCAGAAGGATTTGGCGGTATTTGGCCACGAGTGATGACACTTAACCCATTAACTTTAGTTGCTTTGGTTATTTGTTCTAGAGTTAAACGACCCGATAGGTAATCACTTAAGCCATCATCCCATTTTAGGCCAAACTGAGTTTGTAAATAGCCTTTGCGCATGTCGGCATCGATAATCAGTACTCTTTTGCCACTCTGGGCCAGTACTGCGGCTAAGTTTACCGAAATAAATGATTTACCCACTCCAGGACTTGGACCTGAAATGGCGATAATATTGTTTTTAGCTTCCATCATCGCAAAATGTAAACTAGTGCGCAGGCTACGTAATGCCTCGATAGATAAATCGGCAGGATTGTCTAACGCTAAAATTGAGGTTGCTTTGGCTATGGCTTTGGCCTTGCTTGATTTAGTAAAGCTCATAAGCTTATTTTGGTATTCTGA
Source organism: Shewanella sp. SG44-2 (assembly GCF_014164215.1). Lineage (NCBI taxonomy): Bacteria > Pseudomonadati > Pseudomonadota > Gammaproteobacteria > Alteromonadales > Shewanellaceae > Shewanella > Shewanella sp. SG44-2. Next base: position 14,655 of record NZ_JACJEU010000037.1, on the reverse strand, counting down.
ATACGGCACACTGGCATATACCGGTAAGCCGATAGCTTCAATCTCGCTAGGATCTTCTACGCCTCGATGCATCGCTTTTTGTAATAATACAATGGCTACCGCTAGCATGCCTCCTAACATCGTTGCCATCACTACGATTAAGGCTTTTTTAGGCTTTACTGGTTTTGAAGTATTCACTTCAGCAGTGTCGATAATACGTACATTACCTACGGTACCTGCACGCACAATATCCAGCTCCTGAGTTTTGCCCAGTAGCATGGTATAAATCTCGTTACTGACTTCAACATCGCGCTTTAAACGTAATAACTCTTGTTGAGTTTCAGGTAAATTCCCTACCTCACCGACTAACTGTTTTTTCTGATCATTTACGGCGCTAATTTGCTCAATTATGCCCTGGTAGGTTGGATGATCTTTTTTGAACTTTCGGCCAAGCTCTAAACGTTTTAGCTGTAACTCTTGTAATTTAGTTTCTAGCTTAACAACTTGTTCAAGTACGCCTTGGGTTTCTAGAGTGATGTTAATAGACTGACGCTTAATTTGATAATCGTTAAAACGTTGCTCGGCAAACTCTAGTTGCTTTTTGATTTCAGGTAATTGTACTTCTAAAAACTCTAATGATTTTTGCGCTTCAGCAGAATTACGTTCAACATTGCGACGGACATAAATCGCCGCGACTTTATCGAGTACTTTTTCGGCATAAATCGGATTATCACTTTGTAAACTTAAGTTAATAATACCTGAATCTTTGCCTTTTTCACTTGCACCTATTGCCGCCTGTAAATCTAGAATAGTGTTTAATCTATCTTGACGTGTAATGGTAAACTCAGTGCCTGGCCTTGCATGTAAAGTGCGCACTGTTAAGCTAAATTTAGCATTGCTTAACTCTTGACCTACTTTTCCTTTAAGAATTTGTTCGCCATCATCATTTAATAACGCTACAGCGTTGTTGTCTAAGGTGACTAAAGTGAACTCTATGCCGATAGCCGATTTTGGTACATTAAACCGAAACACGTCGATAGTTTCGCCGCCCCAGGCATAACTGCTGGCACCAAAACTTGGTTTGGCTAGGTCACCGCCATTCATTGGAGCAAATTTACGAAATGAGCGAGAACCAATAAATGGAAATAGATTTGGCTCAGCAATAACATCAAGCTTTAATGTATCGACTGCTTCACCAATTACCGAACGTGATTTTAATAATTCAATTTCGGTCACTGCTGTTGAAGTACTTTCGAACATCCCCGCCATGTCATCTAAACCGGGCACAGATGAACCGCTGTCTTCGACTTGGATCATCGCAGTGGCCTGGTAAACCGGTGTTGATAACACCGCATACACAACGCCCACGACCATGAATAACGCCGTTAAACCGATAATGAAATATTTACGGTCTAGCAAGGCACCAAACAATACCATTAAATCGATTTCTTGTGCTTGTTGAGCAAGGTTATCAGTTTTTTTTGTTGTAGGCTGAGCACTCATTGCGTTGCCATTCCTTATAGATATTTTTGCCAAGCGCTACACGCGCTATCGATTAATGCGTACACATGCTCAAAGGCTTCTTGGCTTTGGCGATACGGATCGGGAATTTCTGCATTATTAATCCATTTCCCTAATAAAAACGTTTTGCCACGCGCCTCTGGGTAGCGGCTGTGAACATCGTTTAAATGGCGTTGTTCCATAACTAGAATGACACTATTTGCGGCAATTAATTGCGACGATAATTGCTGCCCCTGGTGGGTGTCCATTACCACACCATGAGTTAAGGCAATTTTTTGCGCCATGGCATCAGCTGATTTAGCGACTAATGCGGTTAATCCTGCTGATGATACCGTGATATTTTTATCGGTAAGCTTGCTTTTTAACACATACTCAGCTGTTGGGCTACGGCAAATATTGCCTGCACAAACCATTAATACTGAATCAAACATGGCGTAAAATCCTTAACGGAATAGACATTAACTGATTAATTTGAAATACCATCGATATTGTCTAATGTCGCGACCGAAGGCAGTAATAAGCTGATTACGCGGTTCCAACGGGCCAATGGTGCAGAGGTTACATACACTATATCGTGCGGTTGTAACTCAAATTGCTCAGCCAGTACCAACGAGGCGATATTCTTTGCATGTAGTTGATATACATCGGCTAAAATACCGGTTTGTTGATAGTCACGTTTACGCAGTACAAATATGCCATTCGCATCGGCAGTATTTTCATTTAGTCCGCCAGAATCACTTAACGCCTCAGCCAGGTTTAAGCCATAACGATTAAGCATGACTGTGCCTGCTTTTTTGACATCGCCTAATACAAACACTTTTTGCGCATCGTTACGGTTTACATGCACGATGTCGCCGTCTTGCAGTAAACGGTTTTGTGATATATCACCCTGGGCATAAAACTTGTCTAACTCTATAATCTCAGTGGTTTCACCTCGAGTAAATGTAACCGTGCGCCAGTCGGCAGATTCGGATAAACCACCCGCCTGATTTAATGCATCAATAAGCGTTAACGGAATTTCTGTAATAGGAAACACACCTGGCTTGGTAACTTCACCAGTGATATAGGTTTTTTGGCTTCGAAAACCAACCACTTTAATATCGACTTGAGGGTCTGCTATGACTTTGCCTAAACGTTCAACCAATTCTTTATGCAGTTGTCTGACCGTTTTACCTACCGCAGGAATATTGGGTGCATAAGCATACGTTACCGTGCCATCTTCTTGTACCCTAAAACCATCAAACTCAGCCGTACGTTGAACCGCGGCAGGAATGGTTAACTCTGGGTGGTCCCATACACCGATGGTTAACACGTCACCAACGCCTAACTTGTATTGATAATTGCTGGTATCGATACCAGCATAACTCGACATCGGTTTAGCACTTTTTCGAAGTTGTTTTTGCTGTGCTATTAATGATGCATCAATAATTTGAATATTGACCTTGTCTAAGTCTTGCTCGAGGCTTCTTGTTTGATCACCAGAATCAATCCCCTCAAAATGACTGCCGGGAACAATGGCGCAACCCGACACAGATACAAGCAAAAATGATGTAATAAGTGTTTTGTAACTAAACGTCATTATATGATCCCAATTTATGTAATTTTTTGTAGTAATGAATTAAGGGCAAAAGCTAAAAAACAAAAGCTTAGAAAGCAAAAGCTTAGAAAGCAAAAGCCTAGTTGCTAGATTCTAGGGCGCTACGCTTCTATAAAATCTTTACAGCGAAGCAGTCCTTAGCAGGACGAAGTCCGATCTAGAAGCGAAGCGCACTATCCGCGAAGCGGCGTAGAAACAAAAGCCTAGAGTCTAGATTGCTATCGCACGTCATCGCTCTATACCGCCTGCCACCGCTCTAACTGCTAGATTATAGGGCGCTGCGCTGCTATACAATCTTTACAGCGAAGCTGTTCCTAGCAGGACGAAGTCCACCCTAGAAGCGAAGCGCACTAGCCGCGTAGCTTCCTAGAGTCTAGATTGCTATCGCACGTCATCGCACGTCATCGCTCTCTATCGCTTGGCACCAAGCTCAACTGCTGGAGCGAAGCGCACTATCCGCGTAGCGGCCTAGGCTCTTGTTCATCGGTCTAGAGTCTAGTTCATTTATTATCGTTTTTATAATTTTAGGATTAGCTGACTCGTTAAGGAACAAAGGCGTTGCCATGTTTCTTATGAGAATTGAGTGAACATAATCCATTATTTATTCGAGGAGATTAGTCGACAAGCCAAAAAGGCTCATTCGCTATTTATTGTTCGATATCGCCTGATACCGTTTGTTATCTATTACTAGCGCTTCGTACCAAAAAACGTTAAAGCTAGATCGCTATCGCACGTCATCGCTTTATACCGCCTGACACCGCTCTAACAGCTAGAGCGCTGCGCTGCTATAAAATCTTAACTGCGAAGCAGTCCTTAGCAGGACGAAGTCCGATCTAGAAGCGTAGCGGTCTAGAACTTAGCTCCTAGCCGCTAGATTGCTATCGCACGTCATCGCTCTAACTGCTAGAGCGCTGCGCTGCTATAAAATCTTAACTGCAAAGCAGTCCTTAGCAGGACGAAGTCCGATCTAGAAGCGAAGCGCACTAGCCGTAGCGGCCTAGGCTCTATGACGCTGCGCTGCTATAAAATCTTAACTGCGAAGCAGTCCTTAGCAGGACGAAGTCCGATCTAGAAGCAAAGCGCACTATCCGCGTAGCGGCCTAGGCACTATGACTCTAGGGCGCTTCTATAAAATCTTAACTGCAAAGCAGTCCCTAGCAGGACGGAGTCCGATCTAGAAGCGAAGCGCACTAGCCGCGTAGCGGCCTAGAGCCTATTAGAGCCTATTAGAGCCTAGAGTGATTTTCAGACACGCTACCGCCCATAGGTTACGGCTCCAGCATGCCTAAAATTTCAACGAAACTTCCATTTTTTAAGCATTTACGACTAAATTACGTCGAATATGCATTTTGAGCGCTGATTATACTTAAAATTTCTGTAATTTACAGACGGAAATGACAATCTTGTGATTATTTTTGCCATTATATTGCGGTTACGTGACAGAAACACTACAGCCAAAAAAACTAATATACAGTATTAAATCCCAATTAATCATCATGATAAGCCTACAATAACGGTTACAATTAGATATTTGACTTGCTGTATTTATTTTTAATCATAAAAAAAGGATATTGCTGATGCAATATCCTTTTTTTGAAGCAAAAATACACATTTATTGGCGTTTTTAATTAATCTGTCTGTAGTTAACTTTTTATTTTATCAGTGTAATTGCATATTTTAACCGAAACCGACTGATACACCTTTTTCTACTTTAGCAATTTCAGTTTTCTTATACCATGAATAAGAAGAATGATGTCCTGCTTATAAGGTTGACGGCTAAACACTGAATCTAACTTGTCCTCACGTAATGCATACTCAACAAATGCATACATGCGAGGGGAGCTTAGCTTGTCTCCATAATAGTGCTGCTGACCCATTATATTAAAGACTACTTCGCCATCTTGCGAAATCAACATACTAATGGCTTCGGTTAACTGAATTTAATCCTCGATTCCGTTGGTGTTTTAGCTGATCAAGCATAGGTTTGCTCAAATAACGCCTAACAACAGCAAGATTCGATGATATTTAACCTATGGCTGGTTTTCAGGCATCGATTAAAGACAACATACGAATACCTAATAAGTAATCGTAAAAACAAGATTCATTTAACATCTTTAGACGAAATCATTTAAAAATATTAGCAAATAAAGAGTATAGCGATAGACAATTTAGTCGCTACGTTTTAGCCAAGTAATGATCTGCCAAACATGGGCAAGGGCCCAATTGTAAATAATAAATAAAGCGATAAACGAGCTGAACATGATCCATTCAGGAACCAGATAAAACTCCCCTGCTAAACCACATAGAGAAAGTAACAATGACAACAAAGTAATTCTGATGAGGGTTTGTTTACGATTGTAACCTGCTCGCTCAAAAATATGATGTAGATGATCACGATCTGGATTAAAAGGTGATAAGCCTTTTTTAAACCTTCTAAACATAATCGCGGCCATATCCATTAACGGAATAGCAATCAAATACAAAGCCGTTACTGGAGAGAATACAGGCTCATTAATGCTAACCCCATGATGTACATTATAAGGTTGAGTACCTAGTACTAATAACCACACTACAGTTAACCCAATTAACATACTGCCCGCATCACCCATAAATATTTTCTGTACGGATATAAAAGGCCAACGAAGGTTAAAAAATAGATAAGCAAGGATAGCGGCATCAAACAGTAATGGCAGCAAAAACCACTCATTACCAGCACGGTAAAATAATACAGACAATGATGTAAAAGTGACTAAACTAAGCATTCCTGCTAAACCATCGATACCATCAACCATGTTAAATGCGTTAATTGAGCCAATAACAGCGATTATGGTGAGTAAAATGCCAACGTAACCCAGTTTAAACTCAAAAAAGTAAAAAATATCGCCTAGTGTTGTGAGATAAAAACCTGCACCAAAAACCAAAATAGATGCTGTTATAACTTGAGCAACAAGACGTAAACGAACTGACAAATCATAGCGATCGTCTAACACGCCTATAAAAAGAATCATTGAAGAGGAAATTAGATATAAATTAAGAGTTTGGCTAGCTTGAATAAATAAACTGGAAGCGAAGAAAATACTACAAAAAATGGCTATACCACCAATAAGAGGTATAGCACCATCATGACACTTACGCTCGTTAGGTAAATCTAACAAGCCAACCTTAGCAGCAATGGGCTTAAAAACTAAAATAGCCCCAAAACTCAACACAAAAGCTGTTATAAACGGAACAAAATAATCCATCACCTCATCCTTAAGCATATACAAAACTCAAAATACAACACGAAACTTTACCACTTATCGATCCAGACCACTTACCTGATCCAGAAAATAATACACCTTATACTTCACATATGTAATCCGATTGGTGATAAATATTAATTAATCGCGTGATGGCAAGGTAAACAGAAAATGTTTGCGCAAAAAAGACGTGATGCGCCAAATATTTGAAATCACGGTGAAATAAATGACAAAAACAAGTAGGAAAGAAATAAACATAATAAATTCAGGTGCTTGATATAAATCTGACAGAATACCAACTATAGCCATAATTGCGGAAAATGAACAGATTACCAAGAGAGACATTGTTGAAGTCATTCCAATACGCTGGCAAATATGATGCAAATGCTCTCTATCAGGTTTAAAAGGTGATTGACCTTTTTTTATTCTTCTCGACATTGTACAAACCATGTCCATAAGAGGCAAAGCAATAAACCACAATGCGGTTACAGGTCGAATAACCAAAGAATTATCTGGTTGGCTTGCTTCAATCAACAACCAAATAACAGTAAACCCAATGAACATGCTGCCAGCATCACCCATAAATACTTTGAAACGACGACCAAACGGAAAGCCTAAGTTAAGCATGATATAGGGCAGCATAGCGCCAACGAACAACATGCAGTAAAGCGCTAAATAGTCGTTTCCAGCGAGATAAAACATTAAACCAAGCGCGGAGAATGTCACTGAAGCAAGCCCACCTAATAATCCATCAATACCATCAACCATATTAAATGCATTGATTGCCCCTATTACGGCAAAAATGGTTACTATATAACTCAAGTAAGTTGGGATGACTAAGGCTGTATCGCTGATCATAGCGCCAAGGTAATGCAAACTTTTGTAACCAATCAAAATCATAGCAAGTGAAATACAAGCTTGGACCACTAAGCGCGATTTAAAACTTAAATCGTATTTGTCATCTAGGGCACCCAATACAATTAGCACTGTCGAACATACAACGTAAAGAAGTAAAGCGTTGGTAATAGGAAAAAGAGCAAACAAGGCGATCATTAACGTGCAGTAAATTGAAATACCGCCAATAAGAGGGATCTGACCTACGTGCAACTTACGCTCGTTAGGCTTATCAACTAAGCCAAAACGTTTGGCTAACTTTCTGAAGATGAACAAACTGGTGAAAGAAGCACAGAATACAAATAATAAAGACAAACTCATGGACATAAATGACTCAGTGTTAGATAAAATTTGGTTGAGCTCGCCTAAAAATTACGTAAATTATTTACGCGAAATAATAAATACGTTTTCGACTCAAAAACGTACAAAATAAACTTTAGACAGGTGGTAACAAAGCCTATAGTAATCAGTTTTAAATCGTCATGTAATACAGGATCACACAAAAACATGACATACCATAACTGTTTTAGGTGAAAACAATCCGGAGTGTCTTTAAACTGAATATCCACGCTATAATATGATTAATTAGATAATATAAAAATACTCAAAAAACTTATCATTTAGTAGAAAAATCATACTCAAAACAGTCTTTAATTAAAAAATAATGAAGATAAATATTTCCATCTTCATTATTGAACTTGATATACTAGAAATTATAAATATGTCTCTTCGTACATCTGATTAATATTTTTCCATGTGTAACGACTTTCAGCGATCTGCTTCATATTAACTGCAATAGCTGATAACTCATCAGTAGTCACCTCTGTAAGCATGCTATTCAAATTATGTGATGAGGAAAAATATACCGCCCGGTCTTCGGTACTGTACCTATTAAATTTACAGTCAAAAGCAAAAATTGGTTTTTGGAAGTGCATAGCTTCGACTAAAGAGGGATTGGTGCCTCCGGCAGAGTGTCCATGAATGTAGCCCTTACATTCACTTCTTAGTATAAACAACTGTTTAATATCGTATATCGGATCAATAATATCAATGTTTGGTTTGTCTGAGAATTCTTTTTTGAGCTCTCTACCGAATTCACTAGAATTCCAATTCCCAACAAATTTTAACTTTTTATCACTATTTACAAACGCTTCTAAGATCATTTGAACATTGTTCTCAGGCTCTATTCGACATAATGATAAGTAGTAATCTTGTTCTTGGCCAACGTCGATACCTTCAATCATTGCATGATCACCTCCATAGGAAATAACAACATTGTCCGTTGAATATTCAACGTCGACATAATCGCCAATGGCTTTGTTATCAGTAATAATCACGTCAGAATATTTAACTGCTATTGATTCTGAAAACTTTAAGAATCTCTTAGCCCATTTGTTCCATTTATCACGTTTCCATTCTAAACCATCTATATTAGTGACGATTTTAGCTTTAGAGAAAAACTTAAAAATAGGTAAAAAAAGGCATCCAGAAACACCTAATATTAGTACTGTATCAGGCCGTAAAAACCAACATCTAATTAATGATAAAATATCATACGGTATACTTTGAATACCATTCGCATTTAATGGCAAATAAACTAATTTAGCATCGTTATAAGTATCTACTTTATCGACGTAAGACTTACCTGAGCAAAAAATAGTATAATCAATCTCATTTGACTTATACAATGTTAAATTTTCGACTAGCGATTCAAACCCACCATAACAAGCAGGTATACCAACAGTACCAACGACTGCAACCTTAATCATTAAAGTAATTCCTGATCTTTCATTCTGGTAGCAGACTTGTCTTTTTCTGAAAGAATCGGCTGATGAACTAAAGGCCAAATAATGCCGATATCCGGATCATTCCAAATAATAGAATGCTCAGACTTTGGGTTATAATAATCAGTACATTTATAAACAAACTCAGCACTTTCACTCGTTACGTAAAAACCATGAGCAAATCCTTCAGGCACCCAAAGTTGACGTTTGTTATCAGCTGAGAGTAGCACTCCTACCCATTGGCCTAAAGTTGGTGAGTTTTTCCGAACATCAACGGCAACATCAAAAACCTCTCCAGAAACGACACGAACTAACTTACCTTGGGTATTTTGGGTTTGATAGTGCAGTCCACGCAAAATACCATGCATAGATTTTGAATGATTATCTTGAACAAACTGAATAGGGCCGGTGCCAATAAGTTCTTCAAATTTGCCTTGTTGCCAAGTTTCCATAAAAAAACCTCTGTCGTCACCAAAAACATCAGGCTCAATTATTTTAACTTCAGGTATTGCTGTAGCTATGATCTTCATAGTTATTACTCTTATTTTTTATTATAATTTAAAATATATATTTATTTTATTAGTCCAACTTTATTTTCAAGCTAATTTTCATTGTAATAAATACTAAAACTACAAATAGAAGTTACGCAAAAATCTTTAAAAATAAAACAAAATCAAACTAAATCAAACTAAATAAAACTTTTCAAAATATGCTATCAAAGCCGTTTTATACTCTTCAGCAGTAAACTTTTTTGACATGGATAAAGCTTCGTTAGAATAGCGATTCCAAACATCAAAAGAACTATTTAAATATAAAACAAACTCAACAATTTTTTCTGTATTCCTAGCATCAACGAGTAAGCCATTTTCATTATTAACGAATTCAACAGGACCTCCTACAGTTGGAGCTACTACTGGGCAACCAAATGCCATACCTTCTAAAAGCGATAAACCAAAAGTCTCAGTCCACGCTTCAGGTAAAGATAAATTTAATACTAAGAAACTCTCCTGAAATAACTGTTGAATATTAGACGGACGAACATGAATTATTAAATTTTTTGGTATAGTGTTGCCAGCAATAAATTCATCATATTCATAACCTTCGCAATTTATAGCTGCAACAACGTTAAATTTAGGTAGACTTAATGCAAGTGAAATTAATTGTGATATTCCTTTATATTTTTTTAACGAACCGGCAAAAAACAACTGTTTCCTTTCAAACTTTGAGCGAAAATCAAGATCATTGGAAGGAATAAAATCTGTTCGTAAACCGTTATAAATAACATCAGATCCAATTTTATCAAAACTTTCTTGATGTTGAAGATATTTTGAAACAAATATTACACTTGTAGCGCAATGTTGTATAAAGAATCGTAAGAAAGCTTTAAGTAAATCTGGTTTTATATGTGTTTCATGTACATAGTACACCACTTTGGTAGCAAATAATTTTGCTGCCACCCCAGCTCCAAATGGAAGCATAGTATTAATTATCACCGTTGACTTTCGGCTTTTTAGCCTATTACCGATCAACCAAAAAGATAACTGGAAGAATAAAAAAATCTGCGATATTAAAAAATAGAAAAGTTGAATATAACGATTATTATTTCGTGCATAAAAGCAATTAATCCGTCTCGCATTAACACCATCAAGAAAGCCTCTATGCTTACTTGTAAGTACATATGTATTATTCGGTGTGCTAATACCACTGTTTATAGCATCCCTAAATACTCTAGGACTACCACTAAAGTCATTAAATAAATGAACGTAAAAAATATCTACACTTTTTTTCATTTTGATTTCTTTTAAATTTCTTTTAAAATTCTTGCTGGTACGCCACCAATTACGCTGCCTTCAGGAAAAGAGCCTTTAACAACTGAACCTGCTGCAACAATACATCTAGGACCAATTATAGCTCCGTCAAGTACGGTGACCTTGGCTCCTATCCAACAATTGGGACCGATTGAAATACCTTGATGAGTAACACCTTGATTACGGATTAAAATTTCTTTATCGTCGAAAATATGATTCTCAGGGTGAACACTAAAATAAGCTCCAATAATAGTATCGTCGCCAATTGAAACACCACCGGCTCCCCCTAGATGACAGAAGTCACCAATACCTACGTTCTTACCTATGGTAATATTATCTCCAATATAAGCCAAAGAACCGCTAACTTTAACGATACCGAAACGACCAATACTTGATCCATCACCCAAAAATAAACCATTGACACTTAAGGAATCAATGATACAAAAATCTGATATTGAAACACCCTTACCAATTTTTAATTTTTTAGTACCGTATACCTTAACATTTTGCCCAAGAAAAACTATTTTCCTTACCTTTATAAGGCCTCTCATCAACGAAAACAACTGAGACAAAGATAAATTAATTAAATACAAATCGTCGACGTTCTCATCAATTTCGAAAGTACGACCTTTAATTTTTAAAACCATAAATTCAATAAACTTTTTAACTATCATATTTATTTACCACAAATGATCAATTTATTACACTCAAAATATTATCAACCCGTTTTGACCATGAATTATTATCAATAAATTGGATCCGTTGTTCTTCTGTATATTTTTTACCTAAGTCATTTATGATAATATTTTTTAGTTCATCTTTAGTATTATAAAAATGAACAAATGGAGAAAATCGTTCAACCTCAACATATTGAACGCTTATAATATTATTTCCAAAATTAACGTATTCATATAATTTAACTGGGTCGACCCCCAGTACAAGATCATTTAAAGTAAAAGGCATTAATAAACAACTATACCCCTTCGAAATAGAAAAAAGTTCTGAATGATTAGCTACTCCACGATAATTTAATCTAGCAGCGGTAGGAATAATAACACCGGATTCAATAGGGCCATAAAGGTCTACAGTCAAATCTGGTATTTGCTCGAGAACATATAAAATAGATTCGAAGTCAAACCAATTTGAAATTGTACCAAAATAAGCCATATTTCTTACTTCAGCTGGAGGTATAACCTCTTCAGTAATTATCTTTCCACCAAATGCATTACGAGATAGCGATGCTTTAATATTATATTTATTAGCTATTTTTTCTTGTAACCATGAACTGGTACAGAATACATAGTCACTCGAGTTTATACATGCCTTATCGAACCTAGTAATATTATTGTACTGCCAACAATTTTTCTCATGAAATTCTGCATTATCATCCATACAATCATAAATTAATTTAAAACTTCGATTTTCTGGAATATAAGCGATTAAAGTAGGATGCGTTAACCAAACATAATCAGGTTTAAAAAGTAAAATCACGAACCTGAAATATAACTTCAATAAATGAGTAGAAACACGATTTAATAATTCACTTCGATTAGAAAAAGGAAGTTTAAAAAATGGAAACAAATTTTTATCAACGCGCTTACCATTTTTCTGTAAAAGTTTTCGAGAAAAAGAAAATTGATACATTTTTTTAACATTAATATTTTTATCTTCTAAACCTTCAGCGATAAATTGTGGGCGTTGTTTTATCCAATTCCAATCAATATGTGAAATATATAGTACTTTTTTATTAACAGCCATTATTGAAGCCTTACCTTATCAATTTTAAAAACACTAAAACAAGAGTACAAAAATATAATGTATATGTTTAGTGTGAAATCAAAAATATTTGAATAGTTCATTAGAAAAAAAAGGGATGATAATGACAGAAAACCAGTCAAGCCGATCAATTTATGCGTAGGGGTACCATATAAGTAAACTCTATAGAATGAAGCTATTAGAATAAGCAAAAATGAGAACAGAGGAATACTGTAGAAAAACCCTAAATCATTTACTATTGTTGCAAAAGACGATTCGTAAAAAAATTGATATGCCTTTAAATTACCAGTTGAACCAATACCATATCCTATTGGATTAGCAGTTATGTTATCGATAAAGCTTAGTAACATAGGTGTTCTAGCTTGTGATGAAAGATCGCCAATACCCAATAAATCACTTAAGGGAGCAATAGCAAAACTAAAAATAAAAAGGAATACAAAAACAGTAATTATTGATCTAAAACTGCTTATTTTTAAAAGTTTTAAAAGACTTAATAAAAGTACAACAAAGCATAATGAAAGAGCTGGGTTTCTAATTCTTGTAATGAAAAGAAAATATATGAATATTATAAAAAATAGAAAATACAATATTTTTGATTTTTTCTTCAACATACAACAAGCGATTAAATAACATATTGGTATTAACAAAACTTGTGATAACCCAGTTGAGCTACCAAAGAAACCATATGCTCTTACATCACCATCTTTAAGATGATTCCACGAACCAAACATCTCAAGATTTGAATATAGTTCGTAGAAATAAAATAAATTATAATCACCATTAAATAAAGTTTGTATCCACAATGAATATATAAAATGGATCAACAAGCAAACTACCATTACTGGCATTAAAGTTTTAAAGAACTGAGTATGAGGTTTACCTGGTAGCACATATAACAACGATAATAAGAATATCCAGAAGTACATATTCTGAATACTTAACATTACCATGGTTCCATTACCTTTTACAAAGTACCCTATATAAATTAAGATTCCTATGTATAAAATAACAAAGAATGTTTTTGTTCTTATCTCAAAACTGGCTTTCAAAATACCGGAGAGTAATAATATCAAAAAAGTACCGTATAAGAAGACAAGTTTGAATAGTGAGAATGAATAATATAGCTTATCGAGGCCATTTGTTTTCATTGAAACTACAAAATAATTTTCAAATAAAATATAGCAGAAAACTATTAATAAGATTGAACTTATAAGGTTATAAGATTTGCTTTTATCATTTATCATTAAAAACCTAATCAACTTTCTACAATTTATTATTCATTACAAGAAAATGAATTCTGCCAATTTAAAAAATCTCTCATTCTAACAAAAAGAATAAAACCCAACCCAATGATATACCCGAATAATAAACCTTGTATTCCTAGATAAAACCCAAATAAATAGCCTGAAAACATCGTAATTACAGAGCCGATGGACAATATTACAAAATCACGTTTTGTATTACATGAAATAATATATTGCATGCCAATGAATGCATTTACTGCATATAAAACAGTTATAATGCTAATTAGGATAGATATTGAAAATCCCATAAAATACTCATTGTAAAAAAAGTATATAATAGTATTTGAGAATGCAAAAAAACCTAAACATAGAAAAGCAGATATCATTATAAAAAGATTACATCTCGATTTTATAAAACCTGAGTATAACGTTTTATTATTAAATCTAATTAAAAACTCAGATTGCCATACTGCAGAAATTAAGCTTGATAGAACAATAACAAAAGAAGGAATTTTATAACTTAGATTAAACTGAGCTGTCGCTTTATCACCATATAAAAGCGAAACCATATATATAATACCACCGCTTAATAACCACCAACACATACTTGCTGGTATTAATGGCAATGAATAATCTAACATTTTTTTGAAAAAAGCATTAGGAATAGATAGGTTCTTATTTACAGAAAAAATAATCCATATAATATAAATACTAAAGCATTCTGATAACAGTAATGATTTAAGCCCTTTTTGTTCTAAAATAAAAATAAAAAAAAGTGAGAAGATTAAAAACAAAAAAACCTGAAAAAACAAT
>NZ_JACJEU010000036.1:0-37808 GCF_014164215.1 Shewanella sp. SG44-2 | reverse complement strand
AGAGCCTACAAGGATAAGAATTTGAAGCTGTTGAAATGGCATTGGATGTCAGCAATTAAGATGCTTCAAAATTTAGTAAGGGACCCACAAGCATCCTATTAAATTCGTGGGGATCCCTCAGACTCAGATATGTTTTAACTGTGGTACCAGAAACATTAATCTCATTGAATGTATCTGTAGTACGCTGAATTAAACGATTTATGTTATTCCATGCTACCAGCGCTGATGCTGCCTTAAATTCATTGTCTAAACAACGAAGTCGTAGCTTAACTTCTCTATTAAACAATTTAGTGGCTTCTGATTTCTTACCGTTAACTCTAACATCTGAACCTATGCTACAAATACAAGCAGTCTTTTTACCTACCATCTCTTTTAGTCTAGCTTTGGACTGGTGTAATTTACTTTCTATATCTTTCAGCTCCCTACTATTAACCAATTTTGAATATACCGTAGAGTCTGATGTACCGATACTTATATGGTACTTAGAAAACAATTCTTCACGTTTACGGAGAAGTGTTAAATTATCTTGATAACTTGATTGAAGAGAGCTGTACTTATTGTTTAAATCATTTAATTTTTGTTCTTCAATCGTCACTGGTTGATACATTATTTGAATCTGAGCAGATTTTTCTTTTAGAGACAGAAACTTAGATCGAGATGACAAAAGTAAATAAATTGAATAAGATAATAAACATGCTAATAACATAATTATGTACATATGCTATTCCCCCTATATGGAAGCTGGTAACTGATATGATGAAGTCTGAGCTTGTGAGGCATCATGTTTAAGAGCTTTTCGCATGAGTAAGCTTTCTCGATATTCTTTTGCTTCTGCATCAAAATACCAATCACATTCAATACCTAATTCTTCCATGGCTTCCGTAACTTGTTGTAACGATACTCTGAAGAACTCTTTACGATAATTGTCGGCATTCACACGTCTATCATTAAACTTTTGATGCAACTTCCTTTCAATCTCAGGAGCATCACCAACGAATGTGAGTGTATGAACATCAAATTTAAAGGGAACACTTGCATCACCCAACTCATTAACTCTATCCATAGGTTCTAAGCGCCTTGTCATGCCTATCTTCACAACTCCTTCACCAAAGCTACCAATATTAGAAATGACATAGATGTAACCAACTCTTGTTAACTGAGCTTGTGATGTTGCTCTTTCAAACTTACGCTCTAACTGATTAATTTCACTCTTAATATGGGAAATTTTTAATTCTATTTCTGCGGCATTAGCACCGTGTAATTGACTGGCAAGCTTCTGAGCTTTTATCAAATCAGATTTACGATAATAAAGTTCATCCCCTATTTCCTCTGCTTGATCACCTGATTGATTACCTTGCGCTCTAATTAAAGCCTGTTGCTCTTTCTTTTGCTGTTTAAGGTTTTCTTTGTGTTGGAGCTCACGATGCCAAACTGAAAGCTCATTTACTTTAAGCTTTAAATAATCACTTGAAATAGCCACTCTTGCTGTTTCACCAAGTTTTGATAATTGCTCTTCAAGCTTATATAGTTTTTTCAGTGCTATATCATAACTTGAATGACGCATTTGCTTTCGAATGAAATCAAACTCAGCATTAAATGCTTTTAACAAAAGGTTTCGATAAGAACTAACCATCTTAGCACCTTCACTTTTACTGCCAAACCACTCCCAGTTAGAATATGCAGTTGTCGCTCTACTATTCCTGATTGATTCGAATTGTAATTCTAAACAATCTTCAATATGCTTTTTCAGTGATTCACTATCATCAAAATTGAATGTAGGAGGAAACAATCCAACATCGATAAATTTTAATTGTCCATTAATATGAGCTAGTTTTTTATTTAACTCATTATATACAGGCATCCCTGTAGATAGCTTATGTTCGATGTTTTGATATGATTTCTGTAAATCAAGTATAAGTTGATCAATCGGTTTACTTTTCAGCGCTTTTTCTTTACGTTCAATTTCAATAGTTAGTTCTTTACGTTTACGTGATGTTGAGTAAACCATAAAAAATGTCACACACGATAGAACAGCTAAAACTAATAAAGTAATTTGATAGAGTTCGACATCCTTGAACATAAGCTTCTCCATTTTATTTTGTTACACGAAGATACTTCATATATTTATGTAACGCATTCTAATATTTAAAAATTAAGTCATATTGCAAAGAAATAGTGTTAACCACGATATTTCATTAAACAAAACTTTCTCTATATTTTTGTATCATTGGCAATACTCTTCAACTAGTTTCGCGGCAGAAACGAGTTATATGCCTTGCTTGTAATGGGTCTCAACTATGAACTTGAGGACGTTGAAGAAAATAGCGTGAGCCTGACAGGACGTCAGGCTAGCTTTCGCGGTACAGGATGTACCATCGGAAGCGTTAGCATTTTCATTCTTTACCATAAAAAGGTGGCCGAGGCCGATTCCAAATAAAGCCCAAAGCTGGATCAATCCCCATGGCGACCTTTTCGCTGTTTGAAAATGTTGCGGGGCGGCTGGGAGTTCCAAGAGGGAACAGCCGTTGGTTTCCTCTTGGTCTGGTGTGGGTGAGCGCCACGACGTTAGTGGCCGTAGGCCATATCTAATAAAAAGGAGGCTTTCGCCTCCTCTCTTTATCCAACTAGCTAACACTACTTACCGTCTTGTGCTCGACGCTTTTTAAAGTCTGAATCTTCTATCCATTTTGGCCAGTCGTTGTTGTTGGCTAGCTTTTCAATGATGTCGCTGATTAAAGCTAGATCTTGCTCTACCCCGCATAAATTCCAGCTGGCATCGTAATCGTCTGCGCCTTGATGGTACTTATGGGCAATGTAGTCTGGATCAGTGTCGCCTAAGCTCATGAACATTAACCCGGGGACGCCTTGTTGGGCTAAAGCAAAATGGTCTGAACGGAACATTAAGCCATTTTGTGGACGAGGATCAGCCTTTACAGTACGGCCTTGTGCTTTGGCGGCATCGTCTAAATAGGTTTCAAGTTCTGATACGCCTTGGCCATAACGCAGGATGTAATTAACACCTTTGCCCACATTCATGCCATCTATATTTAAAAACGATACCAGTTGTTTAGTCGGTACCGGAGGATTGGCAGCAAAGTATTGCGCGCCAATAAGGCCGGTTTCTTCGGCGGTAAATGCAGTAAACAGAATAGAGCGTTTAGGGGCTTTGTTTTGCGCTTTAAAATGACGAGCAAGTTGTAACACACCTGCCACGCCAGAGGCATTGTCGACAGCGCCGTTTAAAATAACCGTTTTACCGTCTTGCACGGTTTTACCTAAATGATCCCAATGGGCATGCATGACTAACCATTCGTCGGCTTGGCTGGTACCTGGTATCAGCCCTGCTACGTTATAGGATGTGGCTAATTCAATGGTATTTTTTACTGCTAAATTGGCTTTGAGTTTAAGTGGTATAGACTTAAAACCCGCTTTTGCTGCGGTGAGTTTGACTTTATCAAAGTCTAAGCCTGCTGCTTGAAACACTTTTTGCGCGGTTTGGTGTTGGATCCAACCCATGACGCCAATGTGTGATTGATTATTTTGATCATCAACTAAGGTGTATTTAGTATTAGTGTTGCTGTTTTCAACGACGTTCCAACCGTAGGCTGCGGGTGCGGTTTCATGGACAATAAACACCGCTTTGGCGCCCTGCCTTGCTGCTTCTTCATACTTATAAGTCCAACGGCCATAATAGGTCATGGCATTGCCTTTAAAGATGGCAGGATCTTGAGTCGCAAAGCCTGGGTCATTGACCAGCATAATCACGGTTTTGCCTTTAACGTCAATGTTGGCGTAATCATTCCATTGATATTCCGGCGCATTAATACCATAGCCAACAAACACTACATCGCTGTTATCTACACTCACTTGAGGCTGAACTTGTTCAGTACGGGCGGTGAAGTCTGTGCCGTTGTTAAACACTAAGTCGCCCATACTCAGCTGCATTGTTTGATCAGCAGTAATTTTAGCCATTGGCACAGCTTGACGATAACTGTCACCAAAACCTGGAGCGAGTCCCATTGCTTTGTAGGCGTTTTCTAAATACTCAACCGTCAGTTTTTCACCATGAGATAACGGCCCACGGCCTTCAAATTCATCACTTGCTAAGGTTTGCACATCTTGACGATAGGTTTTTTGATCAAATTGAAATGGGGTAGCGTTTACGCTTGGCAGAAGCAACACACCAAACACGGCTAATAAACGAAAGGTATTCACAGACAACATCCTCTGTTGAGTATTAAGAAAATTTATTGTAACAGATGCTAGGGACGAGAGCGGACTTCGTCCTGCTAGAACGCTTCGCGGCAATAAAGGCCGAATTCAATAATATAGTCTGAAGCCATCAGCAGTACTACCGCTTTTATCGCATCTAGTCGCGAAGCGGCCTAGCACCTAGCGATTTATCCGTTGTTATCGCTTGTTATCGTCTTAGCAGACTGTTACCGCTTTGCCTGTTTCTATCGCTTGTTATCGTCTTGACCGACGGTTACCGCTTGTTACTGTCTTGACCTGCCGTAATCACTTTTCATCGTGCGTCAAAAAGCGGTATACGAATCCCTTGATCACCGGTTTGGGCAAGGTAGCGTTTGTCGACCCATAAACCAACGGCGGCCACTAAGGTGTCATCATAAAAAACTAACGGGATTTGTGGTCTTCGCCATGGCGGGATATTGCACTCTTGCCACAATTTCTTTAATTCGCGCGCTTTTTGCCGTTGTGATGTAGCAAATTGTGGCTGGCATTTAATTGAACCTGCCGCGCCAAAACGTATGCTCGCAACAGTATTATTCGGTAAAGCAAGAAGCGGCGTATTGTCTGTGGCGATTTGCAGACCGATCTGGCATTGCTTGTGCCCAACTCGGCACACTGTTTGTTGCAGCTCGCCTTTAAGCAGTTGCTCAAATTGTTGTTGCACTGCACTTGCATCAATAGCGTCGAGCTCTTTATGGCTAACAGCATAAGCGATACCAGCAAAGCGTTTAACCTGATAATCGCCCCACTGAATCGATATATTAGCGTCGTCTTTAGCCGCTAACAGTTGTGACAGGATCTGCTGTAATTGTGCTTGCGAAGGTAAACTAACGCCACAATGAATTAAATAACCGCGAAACAGTAATGCTTGCCAAGCGGCACTCAATTGACCAAACCCGGTGAGTTTAAACCCGGTTGATTCGGTCATTAATGCATTTGTATCACTTGGCACTATTAACCACTCGGGTAAGCGATGACTCACTTCGTCGTCAATAACCTGTTGCTGCTCGGCACATAATGCGGCGCTACGCCCTGCGGTGGTCGTAATACTTGGCCAACGCTGTTTTAATCTTGGAATGATATCCAAGCGTAAAAAATTTCTATCAAAGCTGTCGTCTTGATTACTTTCATCTTCAATATGGGATAGTTGTTTTTGCGCCGCAAATTGCTCGATTTGATCGCGGCTGATATCCAATAACGGTCTAACTAGCCAAGCTTGGTTGTAAGCTTGTATCGCCCCCATTGCCGCCAACCCTTTTGGGCCTTGACCACGTTTTAACGCGAGTAATAAGGTTTCAAGTTGATCATCTTGATGATGGGCGGTCAGTAAAATGTCACCGGGATTAAGATAACGGTCAAATGCTTGGTAACGAGCATCGCGGGCTTGCGCCTCTAGACTCTGCCGAGGGCCCTTTTCAACCTTAACTCGCTCAATCTGTACTGGCAGCTGATAATGATTAGCCCGAGTGATACAGTGCTGTACCCAAATGTCAGCATTGGCACTTAGCCCATGATGAACATGAATAAGCAGGCAAGCAATATGCGGATGTTTGTGTGCCAAGGCACTTAATCCACACGCGAGCACCTCTGAGTCAACGCCGCCACTGTAAGCCAGTACTAACTTAGACGATGATTCACCTTTAACCACACTCATTTGATAAAGGGGTAATATCGCTTGTTCGAGCAAACTTAGCAGTTGTGGTGCACTTATTTGCTCTGTTAACGAAGACTTTTCAATCATGATGCGCGCCTAATTAAACACGATTTTGACGTTAGTTGAACCAAGCATGCTTTCGAGGGCTAACATTAACTCATCACTAGGGTTAACTCGCCACTCTTCACCTAACACGATTTTGCCGCTGGCTTGTTGTTTGGTGTAGTTAATCACCACAGGCACGGCGCCCTTACGCCACGGTGTTAATGTTTGCTCAAAGGTTTGTAACCAGTCAGGCGTGACATCATCGCCATGAACATTGATTTCAACCGCTTTGGCAAAGTGACTGCGCGCTTCGCCAATTTCAATGATATTACGGGCGTTCATGCGATTGCCGCCAGAGAAATCATCAAAACTGACATCGCCTTCACAAATAAGAATGCGATCTTTTTCGAGCATGTGACCAAACTTCTCAAACGGCTCGGTAAATAGCATTACTTCTAAACGGGCACTTTTATCATCTAATGTGACTAAGCCCATTTTAGAGCCACGCTTAGTGATCATCACCCGTGTTGCCACCACTAGCCCTGCCGCTTTAACGGTTTTACCGCGCTCGGTTGGGTGAATGTCTTTTAAGCGGCCATTAGTGTATTGCTTAAGTTCTTTTAAATACTGATTAATAGGGTGACCAGTAAGATAAAGTCCTAATGTTTCGCGCTCACCTTCCAACCAAATTTTGTCTGGCCACGGGGTACAATGAACAAAGTTTTGCTTACTGTCTTCAGGTTCACTATTGAGTAAACCAAACATGTCATTTTGGCCTGTCGCTTCTGCTTTAGCATGTTGCGCCGCTGCACTAATCGCTTGAGGCAAGGTCGCCATCATTGATGCTCGATGCGGACCTAATGTGTCTAAGGCGCCTGCAAGGATAAGCTTTTCAATCACTCGCTTGTTGAGCTTTTTCAAATCAATTCGAGCACAAAAATCGAACAGGTCGGTAAACGGTCCATTTTTACGGGCTTCTAAAATAGAATCTACCGGGCCTTCACCCACGCCTTTAATCGCGCCGATACCATAAACAATATTAAGGTCGTCATCGACCGTAAACTTGAATAAGCCTTTGTTTACGTCGGGCGGAATTAGCGGCAAGCCCATGCGTTCACATTCGTCAACCAAGGTGACGATTTTGTCGGTGTTGTCCATGTCGGCAGACATTACCGCGGCCATAAACTGCGATGGGAAATGAGTTTTTAGCCACAAGGTTTGATACGACACCAGTGCATAAGCGGCAGAATGCGATTTGTTAAAACCGTAACCGGCGAACTTTTCCACCAAATCGAAGATTTTCATCGACAAGTCGCCATCGACGCCGTTATTAATCGCCCCTTCTTTAAACGTGCCGCGCTGCTTGGCCATTTCTTCAGGTTTTTTCTTACCCATTGCACGACGGAGCATATCCGCGCCGCCTAGGGTGTAACCCGACAATACCTGAGCAATCTGCATCACCTGCTCTTGGTACAAAATAATGCCGTAGGTCGGTGACAATAACTCTCTTAGTGACTCATGCTGATATTCAGCATCTGGATATGACACTTCTTCACGGCCGTGCTTACGTTCAATAAAGTTGTCAACCATGCCTGACTGCAAAGGACCTGGGCGGAAAAGTGCCACGAGCGCAATCATGTCTTCAAAACAGTCGGGTTGCAGACGTTTAATCAGGTCTTTCATACCGCGAGATTCCAGCTGGAATACCGCGGTTGTTTCGTAGCGTTGCAGTAATCTAAAACAAGCAGGATCGGCAAGCGGAATGGCTTCGATACTAACGGGGTCTTTACCTTCTTTAATCAGGCGCGGATTAATCATCTGCAATGCCCAATCAATAATGGTTAAGGTACGTAAGCCCAAGAAATCGAACTTAACCAGACCAGCAGTTTCAACGTCATTTTTGTCAAATTGTGTAACTGGGTTTAAGCCTTCGGCATCGCAATATAACGGTGCAAAGTCGGTAATTCGAGTCGGGGCGATAACCACACCACCGGCATGCTTACCCGCGTTACGTGTTACCCCTTCTAAGCGGCGACACATATCGATAAGCTCTTTAACGTCTTCATCACCGTCATAGGCTTCAGGCAGCGCGGGTTCAACTTCAAAGGCTTTCGCCAATGTCATCCCTGGTTCTGCGGGGATTAATTTAGTTAGACGTTCAACAAAGCCGTAAGGATGACCTAATACGCGGCCAACATCGCGCACAACGGCTTTGGCTGCCATGGTACCAAAGGTAATAATCTGTGATACCGCTTCTCGACCGTATAATTCTGCTACGTGGTCAATGACTTCATCGCGTCGGTCCATACAAAAGTCGACGTCGAAATCGGGCATGGATACACGTTCAGGGTTCAAGAAACGTTCGAACAGTAAATCGTATTCTAGTGGATCTAAGTCGGTAATTTTAAGCGCGTATGCGACTAACGATCCCGCACCAGAACCACGGCCGGGACCAACTGGAATGCCGTTGTCTTTGCCCCACTGAATAAACTCCATCACGATAAGGAAGTAACCAGGGAAACCCATCTGGTTAATTACCTTTAATTCAATCTCGAGACGTTCGTCATATTCGCCCCGTTTTTCAACACGAACTTGTGGATCTGGAAATAAAAATTCGAGACGTTCTTCTAAGCCTTTAACGGACACGTTAACCAAGAAATCTTCAATGGATAAGTCGCCGGTAGGGAAATTAGGCAAAAAGTATTCATTTAGGCGAATGGTGACATTACAGCGTTTCGCAATTTCAACGCTGTTTTGAATTGCCGACGGAATATCGGCAAATAATGCAATCATTTCATCTTCGGTGCGCAGATATTGTTGATCGCTATAGGTTTTAGGGCGACGAGGATCAACTAAAGTAAAACCATCATGAATAGCGACCCGGATTTCATGGGCTTCAAAATCATCTTGTTTTAAAAACACCACCTGGTTGGTGGCAACAACAGGTAAACCTTTTATTGATGCTAACTCAACCGCCATGTGCAAATAGCGCTCTTCATGTGCTCGGCCAGTACGAATAAGTTCAAGGTAATAGCGATCTTCAAAGTGTTGTTGATAAAAGGCAATTAACGACTCGACTTGGTTTTGATTGCCTTTTAATAATGCTTTGCCGACATCACCATCTTTGGCACCCGAGATAATGATCAAACCGCTGTTGTATTTGACTAACCAATCTTGGTCGATCACCACACGGTTATCAACATGACCGCGAAGATAGGCTTCACTGATCAGTTGGGTCAGATTTTGGTAACCTTCATTGTTCATCGCGATAATGGTTAAGGCACAGAATTCTTTTTCAAATCCAGGGGTTTGCACCCAAAAATCGGCACCAATGATCGGCTTAATTCCCGCACCATTACAAGCACCATAAAACTTAACCAAACCACAAAAGTTGTTTTGATCAGTTAACGCTATTGCTGCCATCCCCTGATTTTCAGCAGCAGCAATAATAGGTTTAACTTTAGCAACGCCATCTGACATTGAATAATCACTGTGGACGCGCAAGTGAACAAAACGAGGATCGGACATAGAATATTTTTTCTTCGAAAAAGATGAATGAAACAACACGAAAATGCGGGATTTAGACTACCAAACTAAGCGACGTTATCCAACGATAAACTCGTTTAATCTGGTCATGATCAAAATGTATTTTGGAGTAAAATGCGATCCGCAACAGGTTTAAAACTTTTACGATGTTCAGGCAACACACCATACAAGGCTAGCGCTTCAAAGTGTGCTTTGGTTGGATAACCTTTATGTTTAGCAAAGCCATACTGTGGATATTGACTGTCTAACGTATCCATCTCGGCATCACGAGTCACTTTGGCAATAATGGATGCTGCACTAATCGCTGCCACTAAGCCGTCGCCTTTAATTATCGCATGACTAGCAATACCAAAATCCGGTACCCGATTGCCATCAACCAGTACTCGTTCAGGCAAAATGGATAACCCCGCTACTGCGCGCTGCATGGCCAGCATGGTGGCATGCAAAATATTCAGCTCATCGATTTCAGCAGGGCTGGCACGGCCAACACTGACACTTAACGCGTTATCCATAATCTGTTGATACAAAGCATTACGACGTTTCTCGCTAAGCTTCTTAGAGTCATTGAGGCCAACAATCGGTTTATTCGGATCTAATATCACCGCGGCTGTGACCACATCACCAATCAGTGGACCACGCCCGACTTCGTCAACACCAGCAACAAGACCTTGTGAAATAATGGCTACTTGTTCAGGGGTAATATCTTTTATCACAACCGATAATGTCGACATATTAGCTTATCCTAGTCAGGTTACGGCGTTTGTAATAATGCTACTACAGCATCTGCCGCTCGCTCGCTGGCATTACACTTTAGTAATTGATGTAATTCTTCAAAGTGGGTATTTAGCGGTGCAAAATCTTGATTAAGCTGCTTGATTATCGCATCGGCAATTAACTGTGGTTGGCAATTAGCTTGCATCAGTTCTGGCACAATGGTGTCGTTTGCGAGCAAATTAGGCAACGAATAGTTTTTGATTTTCATCATTTTAATGGCGATGGCATACGTAATTGGGCTGACCCGATACGACACAACCATAGGACGTTTAACCAGCATGGCCTCTAAAGTCGCTGTGCCAGATGCCAATAAAATACAATCAGCAGCAGCCATGACTTCGCGAGATTGGCCTTCAACAATAGTGACTTCTAAATCGGGAGCAAACTCCTCAAGTGCGGCAAGAAACTGTTGTCGACGAGCATCATTAACCACTGGGGTGACAAATTTGATGTCTGGAAAGGTTTGCTTAACTAATTGAGCCGCTTTGACAAACGGCTCAGCTAATTGCTTTAGCTCACCGCCTCTGGAACCAGGCAATACCGCCAAGTATTCAGCATTAGGATCTAATCCTAATAACTGCCGCGCAGCTAGCTTATCACTGTGCATCGGAATATCGTCCGCAAGTGTATGCCCAACAAAAGTACAAGGCACTTGATGTTGGTCGTAAAACGCTTTCTCAAACGGCAATAACGACAACACCATATTAGTGGCTTTAGCAATTTTAAATATACGTTTTGGACGCCAAGCCCATACTGACGGGCTGACGTAATGGACTGTTTTAATCCCTTTGGCTTTTAATTTAAGCTCTACACCAATATTAAAATCGGGCGCATCAATACCAATAAAACAGTCTGGCGCTAATTCAGTAATTTGTTTCACTAGGCTTGAACGAATATGCAGCAGTCGAGGTAAATGTGATAACACTTCGACTAAGCCCATGATCGACAGTTCTTCCATTGGAAATAAACTTTCAAACCCTAGAGCTTGCATTCGAGGGCCACCAATGCCGATGAAGCGCGCATCAGGATAGCGTTTTTTGAGTGAATTAACTAAACCGGCACCTAAAATATCGCCGGAGATTTCTCCGGCGACAATGGCGAATACTTTTGAAGGAGAGTTGGTCATTGTTTCCGTCTATCGAATAATGCCACGAGCAGAGTGGTTGATAAATTCCATAAATGCTTTCACATTGATGTCTTTTTCAGCGGCCTCAATTAATTCAGCGTTAGCTTCTTCAATGGTTAAACTCTTACGGAAAACCGCTTTATACGCACTCAAAATTGCTCGCTGGTTTTCTTTGGTAAAACCACGGCGTTTTAAGCCTTCTAAGTTTAATCCACGTGGTACTGCAGGAGAACCAGCAGCCATTACAAATGGGGGAACATCTTGCAAAATAAGTGAAGCACCCGCGGTAAAGGCATGCGCGCCAATGTGTACAAACTGATGCACACCAGTCATGCCGCCCAAAATAACCCAATCACCAACATGTACATGACCGGCAATGGAAGCATTGTTAGCCATAATAACGTTATTACCGACAAAACAGTCATGGGCAATATGAACATACGCCATAAACAGACAGTTAGAACCTATGCGAGTTTCACCTTTATCTTGGGTCGTACCACGGTGAATGGTAACCGACTCACGAATGATGTTATTGTCGCCGATAATTAAGCGAGTTTGTTCGCCTGCGTACTTTTTATCTTGACACTCTTCACCAACTGAAGAGAATTGAAAAATACGATTACCTTTACCGATAACCGTTGGACCTTTAACCACAACATGAGAACTTATCCATGTGTCATCGCCGATTTCAACGTTTTCACCTATGTAGGTCCAAGGACCAATAGTGACGTTATTACCAATTTTGGCTGTTGGGTGAACAAACGCTAATTTATCTATCACTTCTTAATCTCTCTACGTGCACACATGATTTCAGCAGAACAAACCAGTTCACCATCAACCAAGGCTTCACCAACAAACACACCAATACCGCGACGCTCTTTAATCATTTTAACGTGAAAATGTATTTGGTCGCCTGGCTCAACAACACGTTTAAAACGCGCTTTATCGATACCAGCAAAATAGTACAGCACCTCTGGAGACGGCTCTGTACTCATGGTTTTAAAGGCAAGTAAACCCGTTGCTTGTGCCATGGCTTCTAAAATGAGCACGCCAGGCATAACAGGCTGTATAGGAAAATGTCCTTGGAAAAAAGGCTCATTAATGGTGACATTTTTAATCGCATGTAAGTGCTCACCTACGGTAAAGTCCAATACACGATCGATCAACAAAAATGGATATCTATGAGGTAGATATTTAAGTATCTCTTTAATATCCATGGTGTTTAATTGGTTTGACACACTACATTCCTTAAATAAGGCAGAATTACAATTATTCTGAGCCCTTAGCACTTTTCTCGAGGGTTTTAACTCGGCTAAATAATTCATCTAATTGACGGAAACGAACAGTGTTTCTACGCCATAATTTGTTTTCCATTGCGATGGTTGCGGACGAATACACACCTTTTTCACGGATAACACTGGTCACGTTCGTTCCGCCTGATATGTGTACACCATCAGCGACACTAAGGTGTCCAGCAACAGCACTACCACCACCGATAATACAATATTTACCAATGGTAGAACTGCCAGCAATAATAGAGCCGCCAGCCATTGCGGTATTTTGGCCGATAACGACATTATGAGCAATTTGAACTTGGTTGTCGATAATCACACCATCGTGGATCTCGGTATGCGACAACGCACCACGGTCAATAGAAGTACATGCGCCAATTTCAACATGATTACCAATCCGAACGCCGCCTGTTTGTGGAATTTTAACCCAGTTACCGCGTTCATTGGCATAACCAAAACCATCAGAGCCAATTACCGTCCCTGAATGGACGATGCAATCATGACCAATATGTACATTATGATAAACACTTACATTAGCCCAAAGACGCGTGTTTGAACCAATAATACTGGATTCACCCACCACACAACCTGGACCTATTTGAACATTTTCACCCAAAATAACATTCGCACCTATCACCGCATTTGCACCAATAGCGGCACCGTCACCTAAAATGGCTGATGTATCTATTTGAGCTGAAGGATGAATACCAGGCGTTTCTTTTGGGGTGGTATCTAGTAATTGCGCTACTCGAGCAAATCCTACGTAAGGATCGCTAACAATAAGGGCATTACCATGATAACAACTTGCTTCTTTTTCGCTCAGCAATACCGCACTAGCTTGAGTTGCCTCAAGCTGAGCACGGTACTTACTATTGGCTAAAAAAGAGAGTTGGCCTTGGGTTGCATCTTCAAGGGTAGCGACACTGGTTATTTCCAGTGTTGCGTCACCTTTAATCGTTGCACCCAATAGTTGGCTAAGCTCTTTTAAAGTCACTTTCATACTTATTATTTGCCTTTGCTTAAGGCTTCTACCACTTTGCTGCTGATGTCAGCTTCTGGTTTAACAAAAATAACTGCGCCACGTTGTAGCACCATGTCGTATTTTTCTTTACCAGCAATGGTATTAATCGCTTTTTGAACTTGAACTAATAGTTTGTTTTGCTCTTCACCTTGACGACGACGCATGTCTTCATCTAGTGCTTTGCCTTTCAACTGGAATTCAGACTTTAATGATTCCATTTTACGTACTAATTCAGTCTTTTGTGAATCGCTCATTAAGGCGCCGTCACGTTGTTGCTTTTCAACCAAAGAACGCATTTCTTCCTGCATTTTTTGGACTTCAGCAACACGATCACCAAACTCAGCTTTTAATGATTTAGAAATTTGCTCGCGCTGTGGCAACTGCTCGAACACTTCACCCATATCAACCACTGCGAGTTTTTCCGCTTGGGCTAGCATAGGGGTAGCAAACAATGCCAATGTAATTAATGCGCGATTTACCATCTTTTTCAAAGTAGACTCCTTGTTAAACTTGTTGTTATCAGCAAAACCTGCCGAGTGTATTAGTTTTAGAACGTTTTGCCAATATTGAACGAGAAAATCTCTGTCTCGTCATCTTCATATTCTTTCAGTGGCCAAGCTAAGCTGAATACCATAGGTCCCATTGGCGATAGCCACTGCACGCTCATACCCCATGAGGCACGTAAGCGCTCTGGATCGCTATAGTCTTCTAACTTAGAGAACTGATCCGCGGGTAAAGTACGATATGAGTCATAATCAAACTCAGTATCCCATACGTTACCTGCATCAACGAAGAAACTTGTTCGCACTGAGTTAGTGTAAGCTTCATCGAGGAATGGTGTCGGAACAATCATTTCAAAGCTTGCTGTTGCAATGGCGTTACCACCAATTGAACGGCCTGAACTCACCTGAATGGTATTTGGGTCACCTGGTAAACTACAACCATCACCTGAAACATCAGGCGCACATTGCTCACTACCACGGTATAAATAGAACGAACGAGGGCCTACTGAATTAGACTTAAAGCCACGTAACGAACTGCTACCACCAGAATAATAGTTTTCCCAGAACGGTAAGATTTGATCGTTGTCGTTAAACTGACCATAACCGTTTGAATAACCTAAACGGGCGCGAGCCAATAATACAAACCCATGCTGAGGTGTCAGTGGGAAGTAGAAGTTGGTGTCAAAATCCGTTTTAAAGTACTGTAAGTCAGAACCTGGCACGGTCATTTTACCGCTTAAACGTTGCGACGAACCATCTGTCGGAAACGTACCACGGTTAAGTGTGCTGCGGTACCAACCGGCATTCAATTCAAAGTTATCAAAACTTAAGTCTGAATTAGGATCATCCGTTTCACGATACACATTGTAGAAACGCAATGCTTGTTCATAAGCAGAGATTTCTGAAATAGTATTATGACGATAACCAATACCACCGTTCAAACGGTTATATTCGTTAATCGGGAATCCTGAGTTTAATGCAACACCATAAGATTTATTCTTATAGCGCTCAAGGTTAGCCTCATTAGCATCAAACTCATTCCAGTAAACGCTACCACCTAAACTGACACCGTCTTTAGTGAAGTATGGGTCGGTATAAGACAAGTTGGCACTTTTTGAGTATTTGTTAGTGTTGACACTAAAACCAGCTTGGTTACCAGTACCAAGGAAGTTATTTTGTTCAACGCCAAACTGTAAGCTCACACCAGATTCAGTACCATAACCGACACCT
Organism: Shewanella sp. SG44-2; assembly: GCF_014164215.1. Lineage (NCBI taxonomy): Bacteria > Pseudomonadati > Pseudomonadota > Gammaproteobacteria > Alteromonadales > Shewanellaceae > Shewanella > Shewanella sp. SG44-2. The sequence continues at coordinate 22,366 of NZ_JACJEU010000036.1, read as the reverse complement.
GCGTTGAACGAACCTGACGGTTGCTCTTTCACAGTTACTGCGACATCAACTAAATCGTCACTGCCTGGTACTTGAATGGTTTCAGCATCAACCGTTTCGAAATAACCTAAACGGTTAAGGCGTAGCTTAGACTGTTCAATTTGAGCAGAATTCAACCATGCACCTTCCATTTGGCGTAATTCGCGGCGCATAACTTCATCTTTAGTAACTGTGTTACCGGTGAAGTTAATTGAGCGAACATATACGCGCTTACCCGGTTTAACATTGATGTTGAGTACCACTTCTTTGGTTTCATCATCAATTTCAGGATAGGTTTTTACTTCAGGATAAGCATAACCAAAGCGGCCAAGGTATTTGCTGTACATTTCTTCGGTGAATGTCACATCCGCACCGTTGTACATATTGCCCGCTTTAATTGGCAAAATAGATCTCATTAACTCTTCTCGGCCCATTAGGTCACCAATTAAGTTAACTTCTTTCACCTTGTACTTTTCACCTTCATTCACGTTAATAGTGATGTACAAACCTTTACGGTCTGGTGTCATCGCCACTTGTGTTGAAGTCACTTCAAAGCGAATATAGCCTTGATTGTGGTAATAGGTTTTAATGGTTTCTAAGTCAGCTTGTAGCTTTTGCTTTTGGTAGCGACGCTCACCAAACAAATCCCACCATGCCACATAGTCTTTGAGCTCAAGCATACTGATGAGCTCAGAATCTGAGAACACAGTATTACCAACCACGTTAATTTGACGGATTTCAGCCGCTAAACCTTCGGTAAACTTAAATTTAAGCTCAACACGGTTACGAGGTAAGTTGATGATTTGCGCTTCAACTTTGGCACCGTATTTACCCACACCGTAATAGAAATCTTGCAGGCCTTTTTCAATGCCAGACAACATGGTTCTATCAAGTGATTCGCCAGCTTTAACACCAGAACCGTCAAGACTTTCTTGTAACTGCTCGTCTTTGATATCTTTATTACCGTCAAACGAGATAATACTGATAGTTGGACGTTCTTTAACCGTTACATAGAGTATACCGTCTTCATGACTGACACTGATGTTTTCAAAATTGGTTGAACCGTAAAGGCTCTTAATCGCTTGCTGTAATTTAACTTCATCTACTGTATCACCTACTTTCACAGGTAAACTCAATAGTGCTGCACCGAGAGCAACTCGTTGCAAACCTTCTACTTGGATGTCGGTCACTTCAAAAGGTTGGAAAGACTCTGCCCAACCATTCCCTGAAAAAGACGCGCCGACGAATAACATCGAGGCAAAAATTTTATTAAATCTCATAGAGCACTTCTAATTATTAGTCTGTCCTTGCTCAGAGTCGGGCAAAATCGTTGAATAAGGCTACGCCCATCAACATTAGCAGCAAAGCTGCGCCAAACCTGAATCCTATTTCCTGTACCTTTTCGGGTACAGGCTTACCAGTAATCACTTCTACAAAGTAATACAGCAAGTGTCCCCCATCGAGCACTGGCAGAGGCATTAAATTAATAATGCCTAAGTTAACGCTGATGAGCGCGATAAACCCTAGAAAGTACACTAAGCCGTAACTTGCACTGGCGCCTGCGCCTTGTGCAATCGAAATAGGCCCACTAAGGTTTTTCACCGACACATCGCCGGTAAATAATTTTCCAATCATCTTGAAGCTGACGACAACGAGTTGCCATGTTTTGTCAGTTGCAGCGATAACAGAATCTACTATGCCATACTCAAGCTCAAAGCGCATATTATCAGGCCATTGGGCTTGGGTTGGGCTAATTCCAACAATTCCGATAGTTTTACCATCAGAATTTTGTTGTGCTTTTGGCACAACATCAACATTGATAAGTTCACCTTGACGCATCAATGTCATATTAATATTTTTATTGGCAGAGCTTTGTACCACATCAACAAACGCATTCCAATCGCTGTATTGAGTGCCATTGATGTTGACGAGTTTATCGCCAATCTTAATGCCCGCTTGCTCCGCCGCACTGTCTTTACTCACTGCCGCTATCGTTGGATCAATCCCTGGACGAAATATCCCCAAACCGAGTGCAGTTATCGGCGACTCTTTTTCTGGATCAAATATCCAATTTCGCGTATCGAGTTTTACGGTGCGAACTGGCATATCCATGCCAGACAACTCTGGTAATGGTGCTAGGGATAACTCAATACTGTCATCACCAATATGACCTACTAAGGCTAAATTAACTTCTTCCCAAGTACGTACCGGTTGTCCTGATACCGCTATAATTTGTTGTGGTTCAACCAACTGAATAACACTAGCAGGGCTATTTAGTTTAGTACTGTCAATGACCGGCTTAATCGACGGAGTACCAATAAGATACATGACATATAACGCTGCTATAGCAAAAATAAAGTTGGCAATAGGGCCTGCAGATACAATCGCAATACGTTGCCAAACCGTTTTACGATTAAAGGCTTGGTCGACTAGCTCGGCTGGGACGTCTTCAACGCGTTCATCAAGCATTTTGACATAACCACCCAAGGGGATCATAGCGACAACATATTCAGTGCCATCTTTACCCACTTTACGCCAAATCGCTTTGCCAAAACCGATAGAGAAACGCTCGACTTTAACGCCACAACGACGGGCAACCCAAAAGTGGCCATACTCGTGGGCTGTAATCAAAATACCCAATGCGACGATAAATGAACCCAAGCTCCAAAAAAAATCTATCATTATTTCCCTGAATTAATTTAGTGTGCTGATAACGGACAATGCCGTGGCACGTGCTTGCTCATCAAGCTGTAATATATCTTCAATACTGTCTAAACGTGTTTGTTGCACCGAGTCTAAACAACGATAATTAACGTTAGCAATATCAGTAAAACGAATTCGGCCTTTTAAAAATGAATCGACAGCAATTTCATTAGCAGCATTCAATACTGTGGTCGCTTCTTGCCCTTGCTCACACGCTTGCATCGCTAAGCGTAAACATGGAAAACGATCAAAGTCAGGTTCACAAAAGCTTAACTGTCCGACTTTGAAAAAATCCAAAGGTTCAACGCCAGCGCCAATTCTTTGCGGATAACTCATACAATGAGCAATAGGAGTGCGCATATCGGGGTTGCCCATTTGCGCAATAACAGAACCATCACGGTATTGCACCATTGAATGGATCACGCTTTGAGGATGTATCACCACTTTGAGCTGTTCAGCTTGCGTATTAAACAGCCAACGCGCTTCGATAAACTCTAAGCCTTTATTCATCATCGTGGCTGAATCGACGGAGATTTTAGGCCCCATGGACCAATTAGGGTGATTACAAGCTTGAGCAGGTGTCATCGCACTTAAGGTGGCTAAATCAGTGTTTAAAAACGGTCCACCAGAACCTGTTAATAAAATATGTGATATGCCATTGGCACTTAAGTCACAATAACCGAGTTGCGCTTGAACATTGGTTGGTAAACATTGAAATATGGCATTGTGCTCGCTGTCGACAGGTAGCACTGTCGCACCTGATGCTCTAGCCGTGTGCATAAATAACTCACCCGACATAACCAGTGCTTCTTTGTTGGCTAGCAACACCCGCTTACCTGCTTTAACAGCGTCAAATGTCGGTACTAAACCCGCAGCGCCAACAATAGCCGCCATAACGGTATCGGTACGACTGTCGGTCACTAACGCATTTAACGCCTCAGCACCTGTAGTCACTTGAGTAACGCAGTGATTAGGCAATAATGATTTAAGCTCCATAGCGGCGTTCTCATCCACCATATGAGCATACTCAGGCTGATGGGTAATACACAAGGCCAGCATTTTTTGAACACTGGCATTGGCCACTAATCCATAGACATGAAAATCGGCAGGGTTATTTACCATCACACTTAAGGTGCTAGCGCCTATTGAGCCAGTAGCCCCTAAAATCACCATATTTTGCATTGGCATCACATCCACATGGCAATGTAGATAAAGGTAAATACTGGCAATGCTGCAGTCAGACTGTCGATACGGTCTAAAATACCACCATGACCAGGTAAAATGGTGCCAGAATCTTTAATGTTTGCAGCGCGTTTGAACATGCTTTCAGACAAGTCACCAAAAGCAGAAGCCAGAGCCGTAACGAGTGTCACCACAATAAGTAAGCCTAGCTCTTGTTCTGGCGCAACATACATAATGCCCGCAACCACAACCATAGTGGTAATTAAACCACCGGCTAAGCCCTCAAGCGTTTTGGCAGGACTCACACTCGGCATCAATTTATGTTTACCTAACTTACGCCCAGCAAAATAAGCACCGGTGTCAGTCGCCCAAACCACTAACATAACGATAAACACTAATGCACCACCATAATAGGGATGAACGTTACTGCTTAACGATTTGAGTGCGATTAAAGAGGCAAAACACGGGATGAGAGTTAACTGGCCAAACATGGATTTCAGCATAGGGCTGTCTTTCCATATTTTGGCACTTTTAGGAAAACTGAACACCAATGCGCTGCTGACTATCCACCAAAATACACCGATAGTGATGATGGCTAGATAAATAGGATGTAATTGCCCTTTAAACCACAACACATCTATGGGTACTGATAAATTAAGCGCTATCATTAACAGACCCAGGGTAGCAGTAAAAGACCACTGGGTGACATTACAGCTTGGGTCAATGAAACTGCCCCACTCTTTTGCTGCAATTAAAAACACTGGCACTAACACCCAAGCAAACAAGTTTGCTGGAAGTAAAAATATTGCCCCGAGTACAATTGGGATTAACCACAATGCTGTTATTATTCGTTGTTTTAGCAAAAACTAATCCTCTTAATATTTATATTGCGCGTATCTCTTCAATTTGACTACCCGTCAAACCAAAACGGCGCTGCCGACTGGCAAAAATGGCAATAGCATCACGAAATGCTAGCTCATCAAAGTCAGGCCATAGGGTGTCAGTAAACACCAACTCGGCATAAGCGGCCTGCCATAAAACAAAATTACTAATGCGGTAGTCACCGCCTGTACGGATCATTAAATCAACTTCGCTCTGGTTTTGCATGCACAAATGTTCATTTAATGCTTCTTCGGTCATCTGACTGCTGGTGATTTCGCCACTTTCAACTTTTTCGGCTAATTTTTGTGCAGCTTGTAAGATATCCCAACGTCCGCCATAGTTCGCTGCCACATTTAATATCAGACCAGTATTGCTTGCTGTTTTCTCTTGAGCACCGGCAATCTGTTTCTGTAAACGATTAGAAAACCTGCTGGTATCACCAATAATGTTGAGCTTAACTTGGTTTTTGTCGAGCAATTTCAATTCACGTTGTAACACCGTAAAAAACAATTCCATCAACAAACTGACTTCTTTATCGGGTCGGCGCCAATTTTCACTTGAAAATGCAAACAAGGTTAGTGATTCAATACCAAGTTGACTTGCAGTACTTACCGCACGGCGCACAGCTTTAACACCGGCTTTATGACCGAAAACCCGAGCTTTACCCTGCAGTTGTGCCCAACGGCCATTACCATCCATAATAATCGCAACATGTTTGGGCAGAGATTGTTTTACTACATCAGATAATTGTCCCGGCAACAATTGCGAAGTCATTTGCTCCGAATCGGCTTTAGGGTCTGATTCAAACTCAACTGTAGACGACATCTACGACAATCCTTTATAAAAACAAACGCCGTGTAGTATACCCTTACACGGCGTGTTAACTCTAGCGTCTAAGTTGAGAGATTATACTTCCATCAACTCTTTTTCTTTCGCTGCTAGAATTTGATCGATGTTTTTGATTGATGAATCAGTGTGCTTTTGCACTTCATCTTCACTACGACGAACATCATCTTCAGTACATGCTTTTGCTTTTTCAAGCTTTTTCACTTCACTGATTGCGTCACGACGAACGTTACGAATGGCAATACGACCATTTTCCGCTTCGTTACGTACCACTTTAATGAAGTCTTTACGGCGTTCTTCAGTTAACGAAGGTAACGGGATACGTAAAGTCGCACCAGCAGACATAGGGTTTAAACCTAAGTCAGAGCTCATGATTGCTTTTTCTACCGCTTGAACCATCGATCTATCAAACACGTTTACTGTTAACGTACGAGAATCTTCTACACCCACGTTTGCCACTTGCTTAAGTGGTGACATAGAGCCATAGCAAGACACTTGAATTGAATCTAATAAACTTGGGTGTGCACGACCGGTGCGAACTTTCGCCATTTGGTTTTTAGTCGCATCAACGCATTTACTCATGCGCTCTTGCGCATCTAACATAATAGTATCAATCACAATAATTTCCTTTTTGTCACAAATTCATGTGTGTTTGAGCATTAGCCTAAGAATGACACATGCAATAAAACCGCTCAAACAGTTAAATTATATAATATAAATATTTTCTGTGTCGGTGATTAAGCAGGTTGTTTACTGCTAATAATCGTACCTTCTTTCTCACCCATAATAACGCGGCGAAGTGCACCTGGCTTGTTCATATTGAATACAAGAATCGGCATATTATGATCACGTGCCATAGTAAATGCAGCAAGATCCATTACTTTTAATTCTGATTCAAGGACTTCGGCAAAACTAAGCGTGTCATATTTAACCGCTTCAGGGTTTTTCATTGGGTCTGCTGAGTATACACCATCTACTTTGGTGCCTTTTAGTACCACTTCAGCTTCAATCTCAATACCGCGTAAACATGCTGCAGAATCGGTTGTACAAAAAGGATTGCCCGTACCCGCAGCAAAAATAACCACACGACCAGACTTTAATAGGCTAATTGCTTCTGTCCAAGTGTAATCATCGCACACACCTTTAAGTGGGATAGCAGACATAAGACGGGCATTAACATATGCACGGTGCAAGGCATCACGCATGGCTAAGCCATTCATTACGGTTGCTAACATACCCATGTGATCGCCCACCACGCGGTTCATACCAGCTTTTGCTAAGCCTTCACCACGAAATAGATTACCACCACCAATAACCACGCCAACTTGAATACCAAGTTCAACAAGCTCTTTCACTTCTTGTGCCATACGATCAAGTACTTTAGGGTCAATGCCGAAGCCTTCTTCACCCATTAATGCTTCACCGCTTAATTTAAGCAGAATACGTCTAAACGCTGGTTTTGGATTGGTGCTCATAATTTTCATCCTGATCATAACAAAACCGCAGCGGTTGCTGCGGTCTTAGGGTATTTAGATTAAAGCGATTACGCTTTTTTAGTAGCGGCGATTTGCGCAGCTACTTCAGCAGCGAAATCTTCTGCTTTCTTCTCGATACCTTCACCAACTTCTAAACGAATAAAGCTGGTTACTGTAGCGCCTTTCGACTTAAGAACTTCGCCAACAGTTTTCTTTGGTTCCATGATGAAAGCTTGACCAGTAAGAGAGATCTCACCAGTGAACTTCTTCATACGACCAACAACCATCTTCTCAGCGATTTCAGCAGGCTTGCCTTCATTCATCGCGATTTCGATTTGAAGCGCTTGCTCTCTTTCTACAAGTTCAGCAGGCACATCTTCAGGGTTTACGAAATCTGGCTTAGAAGCAGCTACGTGCATTGCGATATGCTTTAGTGTTTCTTCATCAGCTTCACCCGCAACAACAACACCAATACGATCACCGTGACGGTAAGACGCAAGGTTTGCACCATCGATATACTCAACGCGACGAACGTTGATGTTTTCACCGATTTTAGTTACAAGCGCAACACGAGTTTCTTCAAACTGTGCTTTTAAGTCTTCGATAGACACTTTAGATGCAGCAGCAACATCAAGCACTGCGTTAGCAAATGCTAGGAAGTTTGAGTCTTTTGCAACGAAGTCAGTTTGACAGTTAACTTCTAAAAGTGCAGCGAAACCTTCGCCATTCTTGATTAGAATTGTACCGTCAGCAGCGATGTTACCTGCTTTTTTAGCAGCCTTCGCAGCGCCGCTTTTACGCATGTTATCAATCGCTAGTTCGATGTCACCGTCAGTTTCAGTCAGTGCATTCTTACAGTCCATCATGCCAGCGCCAGTGCGGTCACGAAGTTCTTTAACTTGGGCAGCAGTAATTGCCATTGTTAAATCCTCTAATTTAATTCGTCTAATATTGCATTTATAAAACAGGGGCCAAAAGGCCCCTGTTCACCAATTATCTTATTGGCAAATAAGGGGGATGATAATCATCACGCCTTATTAAACAGCTTCTACGAAACCGTCTTGCTCAGCTTGAACAGCTAAATCTTGACCACGGCCAGCGTTAGCAGCTGCAGCAACAGAAGAAGTGTACAAACGGATAGCACGCATTGCGTCGTCGTTACCAGGAACGATGTAGTTAACACCGTCTGGTGCAGAGTTGGTATCAACAACTGCAACAACTGGAATACCTAGGTTGTTTGCTTCTTTAATAGCGATATGCTCATGGTCAGCACCGATAACGAATAATACGTCAGGTAAACCGCCCATGTTCTTGATTCCGCCTAAAGACTTTTCTAACTTGTCTAATTCGCGTGAACGCATTAACGCTTCTTTCTTAGTTAACTTGTCGAAAGTACCGTCTACAGACTGGCTTTCTAGCTCTTTAAGACGCTTGATTGACTGACGAACAGTTTTCCAGTTAGTTAACATGCCGCCTAACCAACGATGATCAACATAATACTGATCACAAGAAAGTGCAGATGCTTTGATAGCTTCGCCAGCAGCGCGCTTAGTACCTACGAATAATACTTTACCTTTCTTAGAAGCAATGTTGCTAATGAAAGCTAGAGCTTCGTTGAACATTGGTACTGTATGCTCAAGGTTGATGATGTGTACACCATTACGAGCGCCGAAGATGAAAGGCTTCATCTTAGGGTTCCAGTAACGAGTTTGGTGACCGAAGTGAACACCAGCTTGTAGCATGTCGCGCATTGAAACAGTAGTCATTGTATTTACCTTAATGTAAGGGGTTAGACCTCCACGCATCCCATGTTTCGACTTTCTAACTTCTGTTAAGAATGAGAAAGCACCCCGAAAAATGTGTCGATACGTGTGTGATTTAGTATTTAAGTTAATTGCCATGTATAATGACCGCCATATTTTACGATTTGCCGAACACAATGTATACCTTGCTAAAAAAGCAGCGATTGACATTGTATTAACTCGAACCGTACAACAACGATCTTACACATAACGGCGCGCTTTATACCATAAACGGCATGTAAATACAAATTTTTGCCGTAAAATCCTTGGATAAAACAAGCCTATTTTGACCGCCAAAAAGATAGAGAGTTTTCATGAGTATTGTGATCAAAAATGCAGACGAGATAGAAAAAATGCGTGCAGCGGGTAAATTAGCGGCGCAAGTATTAGAAATGGTAGCTCCACATGTTAAGGCTGGAGTGACCACAAATGAGTTAGACGAAATTTGTGCTAAATACACCGAAGAGCAAGGTGCTATTTCTGCACCGCTTAATTATCACGGATTTCCGAAGTCTATTTGTACCTCGGTAAATGAAGTCGTATGCCACGGTATTCCTTCTGAGTACGTGTTGAAAGATGGCGATATGATTAACCTAGATATTACTGTCATCAAAGACGGTTATCATGGTGATACTTCGAAAATGTTTTTAATCGGTGAAGTATCAGCAAAAGACAAACGTTTGAGCCGCATTGCCCAAGAAAGCTTGTATTTAGCCATTCGTAAAGTGCGTCCTGGTTTAAAATTAGGCGAAATTGGTACAACCATCGAAAAATTCATCAAAACAAGTAAAACAGGGCTTGATAAGTACTCCATCGTACAAGATTATTGTGGTCATGGTATTGGCACAGGTTTCCACGAAGAACCGCAAGTTGTTCATTATAAAAATAATGACAAGACCGTGTTAAGACCCGGTATGTGCTTTACGATTGAACCAATGATCAATGCAGGTCGACATACTACTGTGTTGGATAAAAGTGATAATTGGACTGTCACAACTTCTGATAGTAAAAACTCTGCACAATGGGAACATACACTTTTAGTGACCCAAACAGGTGTAGAAGTGCTAACGTTGCGTGAAGAAGAAGACTTTCCACGTATCATTAATCACTAAAGACTCAAATTAGTAAGGACATCAATGAATACTGCGCTGGCCGCCAAAAACGCATTAATTGACTTAAACCAGCGCTTAGTTGAGCAGTACACTGCAAAACACCCTATTGCTGATATTGTTAAACACCGCAGTCAATTTGTTGATGCTTTACTAACACAAACTTGGCAAGATTTTGGCTTACATAATAACCATCTTGCCTTAGTTGCCGTTGGTGGCTATGGTCGTGGTGAATTGCATCCTTATTCAGATATTGACTTACTTTTTTTGGTCGACGATGAACAACTATCACCTGAGACTGAAACTAAACTGGGTCAATTCATTACTTACCTTTGGGATACTGGGCTTGAAATAGGCCACAGTGTCCGCACAATTGCGCAAACCATTGAGCAAGGTAAAGCAGACATCACCATTGCCACAAATCTCATTGAAGCCAGATTGCTCACAGGTAATGAATATCTATTTGACGTGTTATACGATGCTATTCGCCAACAAGACTTTTGGCCCTCTTATGACTTTTATAACGCCAAGAAAGATGAACAAACTGCTCGCCATAGTAAAGCCAGTGCCTTTGATTTAGAACCTAACATTAAAACCTGCCCCGGCGGATTGCGTGATATTCAAACCATCGCATGGGTCGCAATGCGCCACTTTGATGCAGCTACGCTTGAAGAGCTTGTTGAACACGACTTTTTATCACCAGCAGAATTGGCAGAATTAATTGAATGCCAAAATTTTCTGTGGGAAATCCGTTTTGCACTTCACATCACCGCTAATCGCAACGAAAACAGATTATTGTTTGATTTACAGCGACAAATAGCCAGTTTATTAGGTTACGAAGATGCAACTCAATTAGCCGTCGAACAAATGATGAAACGCTACTATCGTACGGTTCGCCGGGTGATGGAGCTTAATCAAATGCTCCTGCAATTGTTTAAGCGTGCAACATTAGGTCACACTCAAGCACTAGAAATCCAGCCAATAAGCGAGGCTTATCAACGTCGCGGGCGTTATATTGAAGTGTTAGATGACGATTTATTTAGCCGCCAAAACGAAGAAATATTACGTTTATTTCTACTGGTGGCGAAAAACTCTAACATTCAAGAAATCTACGCGCCAACGTTACGCTTACTGCGCAATGCCCGTAGAGCACTAACATCACCCTTACAAGAAAATCCCGCCTGCCGTAAAGTGTTTATGGAGATATTAAAACATCCCCGAGGTATTACCGCGCTTTCACTCATGCATCAACACGGGATTTTATCGTCTTACTTACCGGCTTGGCGCAAGATTGAAGGCCAAATGCAGTTTGATTTATTTCATGCCTATACGGTTGACGAACACACCCATAGATTACTGCTCAATATTGACCGCTTTTCACAGGCAGAACAAAAAGATGAATTTCCACTAGGTGCCATCTTAATTAATCAGTTGCCGAAAAAAGGCCTATTAGTCCTCGGGGCCATCTTTCATGATATCGCTAAAGGCCGTGGCGGCGATCACAGCAAATTAGGTTCAAAAGACGCCATCGATTTTTGTAAATTACATGGCATGAATGATCATGACGGTCGCTTAGTGGCTTGGTTAGTTGAAAATCACCTCGTGATGTCAATCACCGCTCAGCGCAGAGATATTTCAGACCCTGAAGTGATTGCACTATTTGCTGAAAAAGTACGCGATGCAGCGCACTTAAGTTATTTATATTGCCTCACAGTAGCCGATATTTGTGCCACTAATGAGAAAACATGGAATAACTGGAAAGGCTCGTTATTACGCGACTTGTATTTTTCAACTCAACGAGTATTAGCTCGGGGAAAAGAAAAACCTATCGATGCTAAAGCACGCGTAAAAGAGATCCAAGCCAAAGCTAAAAAAGAACTTATTCGTCGTGGCCTCAAAGAAAAAGACATGGATGAACTCTGGTCTCGATTCAAATCTGACTATTTTTTACGTCATCAGCCAACCCAAGTGGCTTGGCATGCAGAGGCTATTCTAAAACATCATCACGACGAACCATTAGTGTTAATGTCTAAACATACAACACGGGGTGGGACGGAGCTTTTTGTCTATAGCAAAGATAAACCAAAACTGTTTGCCACCGTAATGACCGTTTTAGACAACAAAAATATCAATGTTCATGACGCTAATATCATGACATCAAAAGATAATTATGCACTCGACACCTTTGTGATTTTAGAACAAGATGGCGAGCCAATTATCCAATTGTCACGCATTCAAAGTATTCGTAAAGCACTTGAAAAAGCCTTGGCCAGTGAAAATCCAAAACTGCCGAAGTTTAGAAAACTAGCCCGGATCATGAAACCTTTTAATGTTGCGACTCATGTGAGTTTCTTACCCAGTGCTCGCCATGGTACAAGTATGATGGAATTAATCACCCTCGATACCCCAGGCCTATTAGCCAAAGTCGGTGATACGCTCTATCGTTGCAACGTGACATTATTAGCAGCCAAAATTACCACTATTGGCGAACGTGCAGAAGATTTTTTCATATTACAAAACCAAAGTGGAACGGCCCTAGATGAGCCACAACAGCAACAATTATCTGATGCGCTAACACTGGCGTTAAAATCATCTAACTAATTTTAAACCATAAATTTACGCTACTAATCATTTAATACCGGGAGAAAACAATGGAGGCTTTACGCCAACGCATTGAAGCAGCATTCGAAACACGTCAAGATATCTCACCTTCAAGCGTAGAACCTAGTGTTCGCGCCGATGTTGAAACCGTGATCAATATGCTCGATAAAGGCCAAGCACGCGTTGCTGAAAAGATTGACGGAGAATGGCATGTACACCAATGGCTTAAAAAAGCCGTACTTCTGTCTTTCCGCATTTTTGATAACGGCGTGATTGAAGGTGGCGACACCAAATATTTCGACAAAGTTCCGCAAAAATTTGCCGATTATGATGAAGCCCGTTTCAAAGCAGAGGGCATTCGAGTTGTGCCACCAGCAACGGTTCGCAAAGGCTCATTTATTGGTAAGAACACGGTATTAATGCCATCTTACGTTAACCTTGGTGCTTATGTTGATGAAGGCACTATGGTTGATACATGGGCCACTGTTGGTTCGTGTGCGCAGATAGGTAAAAACGTACACTTATCTGGCGGTGTTGGTATTGGCGGTGTATTAGAGCCATTACAAGCAGGTCCAACCATTATTGAAGACAACTGTTTTATTGGTGCTCGCAGCGAAATCGTTGAAGGTGTTGTTGTTGAAGAAGGCAGCGTAATTTCAATGGGCGTTTACATTGGTCAGAGCACGCGAATTTTTGATCGTGAAACCGGTGAAGTGCATTACGGTCGTGTTCCCGCTGGCTCGGTTGTCGTATCAGGTAACTTACCATCAGCGTGTGGCACATACAGCTTATATGCAGCGATTATTGTCAAAAAAGTTGATGCCAAAACCCGCGGTAAAGTGGGTATCAATGAACTATTACGTATTGTTGATTAATTATATTATCCAACAATAATCTAAAAAAGGCTCCTAGGAGCCTTTTTTGTTGCCATAAGCACTATGAATTCTGTGGAATGTTATGACTTTTATGAGGTTCTGAAACAGCGATATATTGAGTCATCTCACAATGACGTTATCGATTGAGTAATGCTGCCGCTAAAATTCGCCAGGTTAACATACCAATAACTTGTTGCTTATCATTCTGGACGATTAAATAGCTGGCATTAGTTTTTTCCATCGTCAGTTTGGCATCATTCAAAATGGTATGATCGATAATCATATTCATTTTATGCACCATCACTTGATGCACACGTTTATTCAGTAAGCTTCTATCTGCTGCACGTTCTGCAGCAGTGTTTAAAAATGGACTGTGCCAAAATGCTAAAACATGATTATCAACCACGCCTATTGGACTACGATTTTTTTCAGACAATACTACTGCCACATCCATTTTAGCTTTCTTCATCATAGATTCAGCATGTTCAAGAGTATGATATTCCTCTAAAAACACAACTGGGGCTAATGACAAACTGCTAACATACTCTTCTTCTTTGAAGTCTTCGACAGCCAAAATATCAATACATGCATCCACAACAGCGGCATCGAAGACTTTCCCTCTGCCTTTTAATAACTCTTGGGTTAACACTTCCATTCCCAACGATGGGCGATAAGGTCGATGGCTAAGAATCGAATCAGCAACGTCGGCGACAGCAATGATCTTGGCCTCAAGTATGATGTCATCCGCTTTTAATCCTTTGGGGTAACCAGAACCGTCTAAGCGCTCATGATGTTGAAGGATCATTTGCTTAATAGGCCAAGGAAACTCTACTTCATCAACAATTAATGCGCCTTGCTCAGGATGCTGCTTAACCAAACCAAACTCAGCATCGCTTAACCTTGAAGGTTTAGATAGAATCTGGCTTGGAATGGCCAACTTACCGATATCGTGGATCAATGAACCCAATTTTAATCCTTCCAATACTTCAGGTGTTAAGCCCATTTTCTCGCCAATAAGATAGCTTAACTGCGCAACCGATTTTTGATGCCCCGCGGTATAAGCATCTTTTAATTCTAACGCTTCTGAAATGGCACCAATCAACTGCACCAAAATGAGGGTCATCTTTTCTTTTTGCATTTTAATAATGCTAGATTGCCTCGACACTGCTTTCATGGTGCGTGGCAATTCGACGCTGTGCCACAAAATAGTCGCAAAAATACTTAACGATTTGGCGTCTACTTGGGTATAAGGTTTGTCACGATTGCCAACGCCGATAATGCCAACGAGTTTTTTGCGATAATGAATGGGCACACAAAGATGATTACTAAAGGCAAAAAAACCTTGTTGCTGTGTGCGGTTCTCAGAAATACTGGTTAACTCATTGTGCACCGTCGATTTACGGGTTTGGATGGTTTCGGCCCAAATACCTGAATCAGCTTTATACGTTTGTTGTTTGGCAATCGTAAAATAATCACTAACGTTTTCACTCCATGTGGTTCGCACAATTTGATTGTTTTTTTCATCAAATATATGCAGATAACCTACAGTAGATTGTGTCAATGAAAGTGCCTGTTTTAATGAAATAGCAAACACCATATCACCACTGGCATTAATCACTTCTTCGATTTGATTAAGCCAATCATCACTTGACTGAATCGCTTGATGATAATCAGGATGTAAATCAGATAACCAAGCTTTATCGAGTTCGATTTCTATAAAGGTAATACACCAATGCTCGCTGCTTTCTTCTATCGGTGTAACTGTAGCTTGTAGTGCATGACCGTTGTCATCAACAAAATTGATCAGTTGTGAAGAAAGATGATTGGTAAGATCTATTTGATCATGGGTAAGCATTGAAAAAGCATTAGACAACGGTTGCTTTAGAATGGCTGATATGGGTTTTTTGACCAATTTGTATAACGGTTCACTCAGCTTAATTAATTCAAGCCTATCATTAAGAATGCCCCAACATAACCCAACTGTTTTGGGTAATTCTGAAGGTTTTAAGAAAAAATCAGCTTTTTGTAACATCCAGTTCCCCGTTCTTATTTATACAGATCTAACATATCAATACCGTTTGAATATATCACAGTAAATCTAAAAATAGACCATTAATACAGCAGCTTGCTCACAGCTACTTATTCTAAATAAGATAGCATCATTGGATTTAACGTCTAATGATGCATATCAGTACACTTTAAAACACGACTGTTTTATTACCGTACACCACAACTTGTTCATTTAATACCAATTGCAGCGCTTTACTTAATACGCTTTTTTCAACATCACGGCCATTATGGGCTAATTCTTCTGCGCTATAACTGTGATCAACTGAAATGACATCTTGTTTAATAATCGGTCCTTCATCCAAGTGATTATTCACAAAGTGTGCTGTTGCACCAATAATTTTAACACCACGATCCCATGCTTGCTTATAAGGTGATGCACCAATGAATGCTGGTAAAAAAGAATGATGAATATTAATAATTTTATCTGCAAATGCTGTTACAAACTCAGGTGTTAATACTCGCATATATTTAGCGAGTACAACAAAGTCCGGATCATAAGGTTTTATCACTTTAAGCATCGCTTGTTCATGTTCTTGACGATTTAAGCCTTCATGACTGACATAATGAAATGGGATATCAAACTTTTCAGTTAATGCCTGCAACACATCATAATTGCCTACCACAGCAGCAATCTCAACATCTAAGCCACCATAATAAGATTTCATCAGAATATCGCCTAAGCAATGAGCTTCTTTTGTCACCATGATCACGATACGTTTTTTACCCATATCAACGAGTTTCATGTGATTTTGAGCTGGCAACACTTCACGTAATTCATTCAGTAAGCGTTCATCATCAAACACCCCTTCAAGCTCGGCGCGCATAAAAAATCGGCCTTGTGTGTGGTCAACAAATTCGGTGTTTTTAATAATGTTTAATTGATGAGCAAAACAGACGTTGGTGATTTTAGCTATTAACCCCTGAGCATCAGCACAATCGGTTATTAGCACTTTACGTTGTAAATTAGCTTGGGTAATAATGGTTTTATCTTGATGGCTCACGCGTACAACTCCTCTTAAAATACTGTTTTACAGTGTGCCATTTAAAAAGATTTTTAGGTGATGTTTTTAATGATAAATTCTCATAAAAGATAAATAATCTTGCTTTATATACAAAATTCTCAAATATGTATAACAAGTTAAGCAACAACTATTATGGCTTAATGGAACAACCGTTCGTACTAACGCCGAGAATCTAAATATTTTTGCAGTAATTTACGTAATGTTTCAGCCTTAGTGCCATAAACAACTTGTACACCTTTACCCATAACAACCACGCCTTTAGCACCTAAGCGCATTAATCTAGCTTTATCGATCAGATTTGCTTGATTAACACTAATACGTAAGCGTGTTAAACAAGCATTAATCTCGACAATATTCTCGCGGCCGCCCAATGCAGAAATCATTGCCCGTAAGCTCTCTTTAGGCTCAGCGGGTAAATCACTTTGCTCTAATCGGCCAGGCGTTTTTAGATTGAACGCTAAAATACTGGCCCTAAAAATTGCATAATAGATTATTGCTGTGAGCGGACCCAATATCCAAATCCACTGAGTATTAGCAGAGCGCGAAAACAATAAGGTAAAATCTACCAACCCATGAGAGAACACAATGCTGTGATGAACGTCGAGTAGAATACACACGCTATAAGCAATTCCCGTGAGTAATGCATGTACAATAAACAGAATCGGTGCGATAAACATAAAGGCAAATTCTATCGGCTCTGTCACCCCGGTTAACCAACTGGCTGTCGCCGCTGATAACATAATCCCCGCAACTCGGTTACGTTCAGACTTATCTGCACAACGCCAAATCGCTAAGGCAGCTGCAGGTAAACCCCACATTTTAATCAAATAACCACCAGCAAGATTTCCCGCCAATGGATCGCCGGCCAAATAACGAGCCACTTCACCTCGAACTACAGTCCCCTGGTTAATGTACTGTCCGACTTCAAGATAAAATGGGGCATTCCAAATGTGATGTAATCCTAACGGAATTAATAAACGTTCGACCGTGCCATAAACACCAAAAGCAATAGCGGGGTCTTGGTATACAGCCCAATCAGAAAGGAGTTCAATAATATGCGATAAGGGCGGCCAAACATGCACCAATAGGTAAGCAAGTGCCATAGACAGCGGAATGGTAATTATTGGAGCACTGCGACGTCCTTCAAAAAAGGAAAAAATAGCAGGTAATTTAACATGTTGACTAAGATTGACAGCTAAACATGTCATCGCGCCGACTAACATGCCGCCAGCGATACCAGTGTCAATTGTTTGCATGCCCCAGAGAGGACGAGATACCAGACCATAAATATTGGTCAGAGCTCCCATTGTGGATAAAAACACTCCAAAACCAAAGACGGCTGAAAATGCTGCAATGCCTTGATCACGACAAAAACCAATCGCTATCGCAACACTAAACAACAAAGGCATCATGGTAAAAACTAGATTGCCGACCGCAGAAAACACCGTATTTAATTCTGCAGGAATAAATGGTAACGGGTTAACGGTTAACCCTAACATCACCCCTGCAGCAGGCAAAATAGCAATAGGTATGAGCAGAGCCTGACTTAGGCGCTGTGCGAATTTAAACCATTGTTGCGTAAAAAAACTTACGCTGCGTTTACCGATGTGACGGCGTTGTGCCAACTGGCTATCCATGTTTTAGCTTCTATTTCGGGTTCCATTGTTTCACAGGCGTCAATTTCTAATCGTTCTGTCAGCGGTTTAGCGCCCAACTCGGTTAACAATTCATCAAATTGTTTTATCGCCCCACAAAAAGTTTCATAGCTCGAGTCGCCTAAGCCAATTAGGCTGTATTGTAATAATGGTAAATACGGTGCGCTGGATTTAAGTTCACTAAACCAAGGAGAAATATCTTCGGGTATATCCCCTTGCCCCGTGGTTGATGAAACTACAATTAATAGCTCATCTTGTGGTGGTACAAAACCAGATAATTCATTGGGTTGCCAAAGCTTAGTCGTAAAGCCTAATTTTGCAATCGCCTTAGTCACTGTTTCAGCAGTAAATTGTGCGCTACCATAAACGGTACCAAAAACAACATTGACCTTTTTCATGGTATACTTTCCTCTTAAATGTAATACGTTATAAAATACCTTGAGTCTTAGTGGCTTACCTTACTGTATTGTTTGAGTCTCTCGCAAGTGTCTTTTATTATGTAATGTAAATCGTTATGGTCAACATCGGTTGGCTCAAATGAAATAGCGCAAAAACGGAATCAAGACGATGCGACAAGTGAGCAGAAAGCGAAGACTAAAACTACAACACAAATTCGCCCACATTCGTCGTAACTATTATTTCCACATCGAACAACAGCAGCACGAACCCATACCGCATATCCCCGAATTTGAAAAGCTTAAAGCCTTGCTTGCAGACCGAATGAATTAACTTAATAACATACTTGGCATTGATGATAATTGATCATCATCCCAGCCAAATGCGTTAAAAATAGTAAACCATTCAGCTTCTAACTCAGTTTCAATATGCATTGATTGCTGAGTTACTGGGTGTACAAACTGCAGGCTTTTTGCAATCAACCACAAACGGTTAATAGCAAAATGTTCGCGAAAGAACTTATTTTGTTTACCATCGCCATGGGTTGTATCACCAACAATTGGATGACGTAAATGTGCCATATGACGACGTAATTGGTGCTTGCGGCCAGTATGAGGGCTTAATCTTACCAAGCCATAACGACTAGTTGGGTATCGACCTGAACTAAACGGTATTTCCGTATTCAATAATGGTTGATAATCCGTCACGGCATCTTGAGCAGCCTTGTTCGGGTCCACATGTTTATCGCCTAAATCATCAAACTCCTGTTTTAGGGCATAATCTAGCGTGCCAGACTCATGCATATTGCCACGAACAATGGCTAAATAATGCTTCTTAATACTATGATCAGCAAATTGCTCACATAATGCACGAGCCACCTCACTCGATTTGGCAAACAGTAATACTCCAGATGTAGGTCTATCTAGGCGGTGCACCGGAAAAACATGGCAGCCCACTAAATCACGAGTCATCTGCATCGCAAAAAATCGCTCCCTACGGGCTAAATAACTACGATGAACCAATAAACCTGCAGGCTTATGGATAGCAACTAGGTGCTCATCTTCAAATAGAATGTCGATATGGGGAGGGTGTAAGTCATCGTCTAATTCGGTATCTGCAGTAGCGTTCTCATCAATATATTCCGAGCCTATTTGTTCATGTAAGTCATCGTTATCTAATGAGTATTCAGCATCGTTTTCTTTTGAGATCATGTGTTATCACTTTACTTATTATGTATTGGCCAACTCAGAATCGGCTTAGTTTGTTTTGTTATGTGGTGGCGTTTGTTGCTCGCTTAACGCTGACTGAGCAAAGTATCAAATTGTTGTAATTGAGCAATCAGAACATCCCCATAGTGCATACCTTGCCACACATGCTCAGCCATGGGCGCTAAAGCCATATTGGTCGGCAAAGGCTGTCGTTGCACAACTAACTCGGTCATCTTTGGAATAAAAATAAACTGCAACCATTGCTCAAATGCCATTACATCGCAGCTAAATGGTGCCGTACTCGTTAAAGCAGATACCGGAGGTGAGGTATCAGACCACAACTGAAATTCCTTAAGCAATTGTTCTAATTTAATTAAATAATTATGGCTGGCTAAATAAAGCATAAACATGAACGACAATATAAAGGCTAAGTCGGAGTATGATATCATTTAGCCCATTGAATACCCATCCAACTTCTTTGATTTAGTGACGACCCCATGACCGAGATAACCACCTTAAGCCAGTTTCTGACGACCGCAAATACTCAATTTCAAATATACGATTTAGGTCGTCGAGTGCAACATATCGATATGTTAGCTTTTCAGCAAATTGACTCTTTACTGGCGCCGTATCCTTATCCCATTCAAGGCCATGCGCAGTTTGCTATCGTGTTTTGGCAACAAGAGCAATTACCCTATATTTGGTTTGTAAAATTACCTTTAGATGAACAAGGTTTATTATCTCCTGCGCCTCGAACTCAGTTTATTAAGATGATTTTAGAAGCTCTGGGTCGTAATCCAACCCAAGCATTAACTGATGCACAGCAAGAACAATTAGCCAATCACCCTTTCAGCTTTAAACCTAACCAACACAAACTGGCGTTATTTAATGCATTGGTCAGGCTTCAGCTTGGTCAACCAGCATCGAGCCAATATGAATTTGCTACGCAGTATTTGTCTGGCCAAGCAGCGCAAGACACATGGCCACAACTGGGTTTACAAGGTTTAGCCGATATTTGCGTTCGCGCACATCAATTCAACCATCTTGATGACATTATAAATGCACTTGATAATGCACCTATTGAAGTGCAAGCCGCCCTTTGCCAATGCTTAGAACACATTAATATTGATAAACGCCTTGCCGAACACTTATTTAATCAATTAGAACAAGCTCAAGATCATATAAAAGTGATGTATTTAGCGGCATTAGCATCTGATGTTCAATACAGTATGACAGCGATTAACCAACTCAATGAACAACAACATTTAGACGACAACACGCTAATAACAATTGCAGCACGTAACTGGTTAGCGTTAAAAGATGATGCCACTCGTAAACACTATTTAGAAGCGCTAGCAAAACAGCCACAGCACTTCTTTAATCAAGTATTTGCTGATATCGTGGCAATACCTAGCTTACGTTCTGGATTATTAGCCGACTTAAGGCATCCTGACAGAAGCGTTCAATTAGCAACCGCGATTGGCGGATTATTTAGAGCAACCAGCCTATGATGACTGATTTTTTATTAATTGTTGCTTTAGTTGTTGTTGCTGCTTTTTTTTGGCAACTTCGACAAATGGCAGAGTTAAGCCGAACGATTACAGAGCAAGCCTGTAAAAAACAAAACGTACAACTACTCGCTATTGCGATGGAATCGGCCCGTCCAAGTATTGGTGGCAGTACTGGCATTTGTTGGAAAGCAACATTCATGTTCGAATTTAGCACCGATGGCATTAACCAATATCGAGGCCATATTTTAATGCATGGTAATCGAGCAAAAAAAATCGAATGGCCCATTTTCCCAGAACCAGAATGGATGGATGCTCCACTGGCTAGCGGTAAATTTGGCAGTTGTGGAAGCAGTAAAAGCTGTGATTCAGGTAAATGCCATTAAAGCAGTTCTACTTTTTAGGCAAAATAACTAAGAAATGATATAAAAAAACGCTATTTTTCAAAAAATAGCGTTTTTTTATTGCCCCAAAATGCAATTAAGTTTGTGGATTGTTGAGGATTTTATAATCGCTGTAGGTAACAGTTTGAACACTGTCGAGTGACTTAAAAATTGCCGCTGTACCCATTATAGTGGTTGATGTATGAGCTGGCATCACTAATCCCTCAAACACATCAAAACTTAACTCTAATTCAAATTTAGTTAAAGTAACTGAAAACGCAGGATTTATCTCGTCAGTATTTCTGATGAGAATTTTACGTAAATGCTTAGATGTTTTATCCAAATAAAGCACGCCTGCTAATGCGTTATTGTCTAGCTCATCAATATTGGGTGTAAACGTAAATGACATATTATTGTCATCCTCACCGACAAAAACCAATGTCGACAAATCAATTAAATCAGAAAACGCTAATTCATAGCTAGTTTCGTCTTTATCTTCATGCAGATGTCTAGTCCTAAAATAGGTTGACGGTTTTTATTAAGCCAGTTGGAACTCCCGACTGGCTTTTTCATGCACTTCGTTTGGGGTTTTCATTCCTAAACTAAGGTGCGGTCTTAACTCGTTATAAGT
>NZ_JACJEU010000035.1:0-38345 GCF_014164215.1 Shewanella sp. SG44-2 | reverse complement strand
TTGAGAGCCTACAAGGATAAGAATTTGAAGCTGTTGAAATGGCATTGGATGTCAGCAATTAAGATGCTTCAAAATTTAGTAAGGGACCCACAAGCATCCTATTAAATTCGTGGGGATCCCTCAGGCTCCGACCCCACCCCTCTGTTTAGTGGCTGAATGAAATGCGATTACGGACTCAATAGATCGTAACCAATGACAAACCGCGGATTTCATCAACGCTGGATAAGGTTTACTTTTATAGCCCTTACCATGAATAACCAATATATTACGTTCGCCGCTCTCATAAGCACTCAACACACCATTAATCAAGCTATCACGTGCCTGTAAAAGTCGATATTCATGTAAGTCTAGTTCTGTGTGAACACGGTACTTTCCAAGCCTGAGTAGTCTAAAAACGTCGTCTTGAATGCCATCCATTTTATAACTCACTACATCATCAGGCTTAACTGGAGTAAACAGAAAAGGCTCTGTAGGTAATAATTGTAACAACTCATGTTGTTCAGCAGCCGCTCGCTTTGCTAGTTGTGCATCTGTTAAACTCGATGGATTAAGCCATACTTGAGCGGATGTTGGTTGATGTTCAAACTTTAGAGGGGTCACATCGGCTATTTCTTGTAAAAATAATTCGTCATCACTTAATGACATATGTCACCTCCTACATACTTTGTAAAGATTCAGTCCTTTAGCAAAGTTGATGAATAATTTATAGTTATGCTAACGGTATCGCTTGCCATTATTTGATTTACATTGGATTAAAAGAGAATCATTCCTTGAAAAGAATATTGACCATTTTGAATACGCCAAGGCTATCTTTATTATTACTTGCTGTGAGTCTATGCGTAAGCACTTTGAATGTTTATGGCGCAGAGCCGATCCCCCACCAAACATTGAATACTAATTTTACAAAATTGACTAACGCTTTTGAACAACTTGATTTATCTGCTATGGAACAGATATACACAGACGATGCCGTGTATATATCTGAAACACAAGATAGAGGCATTATTAGTGGCAAAGAAAGCATACTCAATCTTTACAGTCGATTTTTTAATAAAATTAAACATAAAAATGCCACGCTTGAAGTCGATTTCCGTGTACTTGTACGTTATAGCGAGCCAAATAGTGCAACCGATATAGGTTATTATTTAGTACGTTTTCACCCGGGTAAAGAATCAGGCGAACCGGTTAGTGAGTTTGCGGGTAAATTTGTGACTGTGTTTACCAAAGACAGTAAGCAACAGTGGAAAATTAGTGTCGACTCTAATACCCACGCTGCACCGCATTTTTACTATGATGCTAAACCAGTCCCAAATCTTTACTATGGTCGACAATTTATCGCTGCTACGTCACAAGAATGACCCGATGAACAAAAATGATTTAATAAACACCAAATCTACACTCTGCCCCTGTGGCAATAAACAGCTCTACAGCGAATGTTGTGAACCCTATCATTTGAGTCATGCCGTAGCAGAACGACCAGAGCATTTAATGCGTTCGCGATATAGCGCCTTTGTGTTAAGACAATTTCATTACTTGATAATAACGCATCATGCTGACTATTTACACGGTTTGACAGAGCAACAGCTTGCTCAAGGGGATGCCCAGTGGTTAGGGTTGCAGGTGTTGTCGTCTAAACAAGAGTCTGACCATGGCGAAGTAACGTTTAAAGCGTGGTTTATTGAAGATAAACACATTGATGCTATTTATGAATGTTCGTCGTTTATCAAGCAGGATGGTTGTTGGTTTTATACTCACGGGCATCAAATGAAAACTCGATTACCTAGTCGAAATGATGCTTGTATCTGTGCTAGTGGCAAAAAATTTAAGCAATGTTGCGCTAAGCTTATGTGTTAGCATTTCTGTGCAACATGCCTAGGATATTATTGATGTCATTGCAGGCTCAGGCTTGCTATATCGGTATTGAACAATCACGAAATGCACGATTGTTCAATAAACCGGTTGTAACAGAGTCATATGAAACAAAGCAAGATAAGCACGACAATGGACTATTATCACTAAACAATGAATCCATTACTGATATAAATTAGTGTTGTATTGTTTCATGGGCATTAATAAACAAGGCGAAATCATTAACCCGAATAGCTGGACTGTACAAAAATCCTTGAGCATGATGACAAGCACTCAATGTTAAAAATTCCTCTTGCTCTTTGGTTTCAACCCCTTCTGCAGTTAACGAAATATTCAATGCTTTTGCCATCGCAATAATCGCACTGACAATCTCACGGCTTTCGTGGCTAGAAGAGATATCCATAATAAATGAGCGATCAATTTTTAATTTCGAAATAGGAAACTGTTTAAGGTATTTCATCGAACTATAACCCGTTCCAAAATCATCAATCGCTAAACCTACGCCTAACTCTGCTAATTCGTGACATAAATTAATAGCATAACGAATGTCACCCATGAGTTCTGTTTCAGTGATTTCAAGGATCAAAGTCTTTGGTTTGATGTGATAACGGGTAATCAACCGCCAAACTTGTTCGTACAGATTGCCGCTAAAAAATTGCCGCGCGGCTACATTCACATGCATCGCAATATTAACGTTTTTATGTTGCCACAAATTCAATTGTTTACAGGCCGTTTCTAATACCCACTCACCGATTTGATTAATCATTCCAGTTTGTTCTGCAATTTCAATAAACGCACCAGGATATAACACACCTTTTTTAGGATGGTTCCAGCGAATTAACGCTTCAGCGCCAATATACTGATTATTTTGCAAATCCATTAAAGGTTGGTAATACAACTCAAACTCACGACCACGGATAGCATGGTGTAAGTCTCGCTCTATTTCAGCATTGGAAGTGAATGTTTCCAATAGTGCTTCATTAAAAAACTGGTAATGAGTCCCATTTTTCTTTTTAGCATATTGCAAGGTAATATCAGCACAAGATAACGGGGCAAACATCCCGACAACAGACTTAATATCGACCACTGCAATCGCAGGGTGAGGTTCAACTTTTTCTCGTGAGATAACTGATGGAGCGGCAAGATTCATATACAGCCGGCCGATCATTTGTTCAATATCCGTTTCCGGTAACATTGGCGGCAATAATATCGCAAATTCATCGCTACCTATTCTGGCAACATCAATAGCATTAGTTGATACGGCAAAGTGTTTTAGGCGCCGAGCAGTCTCAATTAATAAGCGATCGCCTTGTGCATGACCATTAGTATCGTTAAAGCGTTTGAAGCCTAATAAATCAATAAGAATCAATATCCCATCAGTGGCACGATCTAATTGAGGGGTAAAATGACTGCGATTGTGTAAGCCTGTTAATGAGCAATGCCATGCTAAACGCTCTAATTCTGCTTTGTGTAAATATTCAGCCGAATTGTCATAACTAGACACTAACGCATAATGCTTACCCTGTTCTGTTACGAACGGGGTTATGTGGTAATTCAGCCAATATTCACTGCCATCTATTCGCGCGAGTTTAAGATCACCTTTCACAATCTCACTATTACGTAATTTACTGATGATATGGTCGAGTAATTGCGGGGTATTTCTAAAAATATCAAGACTTGAAGCACTATGATGTTCAACCGTAGCGCGAGGTAAACCTGTCATTTTCTCATGTGCACTATTAACGTACTCGATGATTCGACTATCGGTATTCACCAGCATCACTACATGTTCTGATTGTTCGGTTGCATTACGCAATAAGTAAATTTGTTCATTACTATCATAAGTATTACGGGTAGCTAACGTCAACGCTAATTGGTCAGCACATTGAATCGCAAACTGAATATCTGATTTTATCCAATTGACATCGGCACAACTTTCAACCGATAACACACCTTCAATATGGCCATTGATTCGGATGGCAATATCAATGCTGGTGACGATGTTGTGATGTTGGTAGTAATCAGAGAATGTTTGAACCAGATTAATATGCGGATTGTCAGAAGATAAAATGTAACGGTGAGACCGTAGTTCATTGAAATACTGAGGATCTATTGTGATTTGTCTCAAATGAGATGAATGACTCAACTTTTCGTCAATCTTACTTGCAACTAAAGTATGCTCACAAATGAAATTGTCATCAGCAGTAAAGTCATCGTTATCGGTTTTACTGACCAGAGTCCAAACTGACACAAATGATGCAGTGAAATACTCACGCAGAAGTTGGCACACCAACTCTGCGGTTTTTGTGAAATCACCTTGTTGTTTAGCACTGGAATTTACAATTAATTCCAATAAGTGCTGTTGCTCTTTTCGATTCATTTACATCCCGAAATTGGCTTCATAACCCTAAATTTTTACATTATTAACTCAGTACACTTGTTTTTATTAGTTCTGACATTCAGAATTTGAGTGACAATGTAACAATAATACACAGGGAGTGAAGTTCGCGTAAAAAGCCTCAATAGCATTACATTACCATGAGCTACTATACCTTCAGTTAAGTAAAGCACATTACACGCGATACTCAAAAACAGCAATCCTTTACTAATATATTGTTACGCTTTATTTGGATAGTTGACACGCTCAGCTCACTCCCACAAAAAAGTGTTTAACAACAATTATATGACCGCTTTAATTTATAATACTAATGACTGAAGTCTACAGTTGATTTTCAAGTTGAAAAATCATTTTCTCTACGCTGAACGCAAAATCAAGCTTTAAAGAAATAGCACTATCTTCATCAATAATGTCAGCTTTAGTCTCAGGAAAACGCTCTTGAGCCACTTGCTGCATAGATTGAGCTTGCAATAAGGCATCGTCTCCTACAAAGCTAAGCAGTAATATCGTATCTTCTGCTTCCACAACAGCGCCAATATCTACATAACTGCCGCATTCAGTACAACTGTCACTGACATTACCTTGCTGCTGTTTAATTTGCTTAATCATTATGTCACCCCATCAGTTTGAACAACGTCAAACGGCAAATATAACTCAGTTTAGGCAGGCTTTTACTTACCATGCTCACAATTATCAAAAATTAATTGATTGTCTCAGGATAATAGACTGATATCTCAGCAGTTAAGCCAGTTGTAAATAATTGGCAGTATTTATAATACCAACGCTTAGTTGGGGTAAACGATCAGCAAAAAAAGTGCGTGAATTCATGTCAGTGCGACTTTCATAGAAAAACCTAGGATTCTCAAAAAGTGTCAAGATACACTGATGGACTTAGACAGCACTCGTAGAGCAAGAGTTAGTGGAATTAGCAAAAAATCAGACGAGACATAAGAATTAGATCGCGTAGATTCGCACATTTCAGAGTGTGTAACGGACTTTAAAATGGCGGAACTGTTCCCGTCGTTTAAACTTGATGATGCAAGAATTTAACTGTGAGGCCAAGACACTAAACTCAAAGCAATTAAAACCGATATCACCGGAGCTGTAGTAAAATGCAAAGTGTTAATCGAACAAGTACGCGAATAAGTGCAGAATATAGAGTCATATTCATCAAATTAATCTGATTTATATTTTAATAGGATTTAAGCTTAGATCTGATTTCTCACTAGTTAAACCAACCAACAAACAAACAAACACAACTTAACATGCTGTTTAATAACCAATTAATAGTTATAAGGCAAGTTTATAAGTGAGCTTAATACCATTATTTGAAATCAGGTTGGTACCATAATGATTTGTTAGATAAAGGTGTTAAAGGAGGAAGCCAAGTATTTTCTATGTTGATAACTCGTCTATTTTCTAGTTTTGCTTTTTTAATATTTTCACTATGATAGCGATAAAAAATCTCATCAAAACTACCATCAATTACCATCATTTCCAGTCCGGTCGAAATACGCTCTGCAAGCCTCGGATGAGTTTGGCTAATAAATAGATAAGATGGCGATGGTAAATAAATCACCAAGTTTGATTCAATGACAATATTAGGAAATTGATCATGATTTTTATCAAATTCAACAAATATTTCATTGATTCCACGTGGGAAATAATCAAATCTACCACGACTGAGCATAGCAAATAGGCCCTTATAGGTATTTCCTTTGACAATGGGGAAGTTGTTGGCTTGCATTAACAAAGTGGTTGTCCACTGTGGTTTGAGTCCGGCTTGTAGCTGCTTAAGCTGCTCTGCATCGATAATTTTATTAAACTTATATTGATCTTTGGCATTAATTAATAATAAACGATAACTAAGCAAACCTTTGAAAATTGGAATACGAATAGGAATAGTTTTACTTTCCCATTCTGAATTGGTTGCGGCTACAAAAGCATTAATTGTTTGCCCTTTGATTAGCTGCCTTAAAACACGATCCCTCGCCATGGGGTTATGAGATTGCTGGATACGATAATCCCCATAAAGCGGTTGGGTTTTCTTTAATGAGAGCTCTATTAATTCAGTAGTATAAAGGTAGCGCAGATCTTCCTTAGGGTGCGGTTGATGAAAACGTACAATATCAATGACCTCAGCATGGGCGTGATTAGTTGCCGCCAGCGCGATGGCAACTAATCCGATAGTAGAAAGCATGAAAGAGAACATTCCTGTCGCGATTAGAAGGCGCTTCAAACAGTAATTGATAACACTCATTGAGAAAAGTAGTAAAAATCCCATTATTGCTCCTTAATTGAGAATAACGATATCTCATTTTGTTTCACGGAACTTATTGTTTTACGGAACTTAAAAATTATGATTTCGATTTAGGGTTACAGTAATCCGATTAAGGTGAGATCAGAGTTTGTAGGGCAAGGGGAAAAAATGCAACCGGTTATCATCATATCAACATGTTAATTCAAAGATAAACGATTTTAACCTTACCGTGTAGTCAGTTTTGAAGTAAGAACACCTAGCTCCTGTAACATCGGCTAGTAAGTGCTAATTGCTCCAGCTCAATCTCTGAACGCTTAATTTAGTTCGATTGGTATTGCATCATCTTCAGCAAATAGAGCATCAGCTTTAGTTCGTCACTACAATGTCAAATAATTGGGATATACGCCCCAACCGAATACCAAAATAATCAGAAAAATTGTTGCGTATAGAACATAAAACAAAAAATTATTTTATGAGGAACCTTACACTGTTATTACTCTGCTACTGAGTATAGTTCAGACTTCAAAAAGGGTTAAAACGTGATGTTTTTATGCACCAGAACATTCATTCTTTCGAGGTGATTATTGAATATATGTTTGTTGGCGATGGTCCTTTTTGATCCAGATCTGCTTATTACTCACATTTATTAGCTGGTCGTTGAGAGTTATTTTTTGAATCTTATATTATACTTTAAAAATCATTAAGTTATCACTTGCACTTTTTTAGGTTTACATGCGTTTTTCTGCGATCTTAATTTGATAAAATTCTAGATATCTTACGTTGCGTGCTCAATTGTTCTAAAAAGTGCATATCTTCTAACGGGGTATGTTGTTGGTAGGCATTAATCGCTTTATTTTTAGTTAGGTAGTCGCAGTTACTTAATACTTCAACCATAGAATCTGATTGAGAACCTCTAATCACTAATGCTTCGGGCGTTAATGCTTGTTGAAGTTGAAACTGACGTGCACCTTGTTGCTGAAATATCATCGCGTTATCGATAGTGTCTGGGTGAACAGAAATATCATCGACTAATAATTGAGGTTGAGGTACAGAAAATCGTTGTCGCAGTTTTTGTGTGCTCTCTACATCATTATCTAATTGAAATTGAGCCATATCGCGAGCATCAATTGACAGCATAGCCAACAGCAAACCAAATTCACCGCGACGATTGTTTTCAATCGCAACGTTTAATCGGCTCCCTATTTGTAACTCATTGACTAATGTTGACTCAATTTGCATATAAAAACATCACCACTACTGCTCGATGCTATTTTATCGACCAAACAGTCATAAACTTTAGTAAAATATTCAATTATGTACTTTACATATAAAAGGTTTCTGACTACTATGGCGACCGCAATTGAGGAGGGGTTCCCGAGTGGCCAAAGGGATCAGACTGTAAATCTGACGGCTCAGCCTTCGAAGGTTCGAATCCTTCTCCCTCCACCATTTGCGTTGCTACAAAGTGTAAATTTAAAAGTGTTAAAGATGTAAATAGTTAGAATGTAAAAAGATAGTAAGAAAAAAGAAAATATGTGGAGGGGTTCCCGAGTGGCCAAAGGGATCAGACTGTAAATCTGACGGCTCAGCCTTCGAAGGTTCGAATCCTTCTCCCTCCACCATCTTTCTTTTAATCTTATTTATCTTGCTGTGGAGGGGTTCCCGAGTGGCCAAAGGGATCAGACTGTAAATCTGACGGCTCAGCCTTCGAAGGTTCGAATCCTTCTCCCTCCACCATTTTACATCTCGAGCTTAGTTTATTACTGCTTAGTTTAATTACCGAATGTTATTCTTATTGATTCATCTGACCCAAAATCCTCGTTTATATTCTACAAACAACCTTTTCTTTGTTACAAAAAACAAACCCACTAATACAACCTGTAAACCTTATGTTATCCTTTTAATTCATTGGTATTTCTCACAAAATCATTTTCCATACTACCTCGTTCTTCCACCTATTTTTATCAATGCAACTCAACATCAGCATTTTTTAAAATATATGTTAGCTGATAGCGATAAACACTACTCTTAACTTTACATTTTAGTTATTATTTATTCCTTTTTGGAATAACGAGTATTATTGCATGTCATCTACTTGGGTCAATCAGGCCATCGCAAAAATAGAAGCCGATTATCAACGTTCCGCAGATACACATCTTATAAAATTAGATCTTCCGCAACTTGATGGTATAGACATTTATTTAAAAGACGAAAGTACTCATCCAACAGGTAGCTTAAAACATCGTTTAGCTCGATCACTATTTCTGTATGCGCTATGTAATGGCTGGATAAAAAAAGACACTCCCATTATTGAGTCTTCATCTGGGAGCACCGCTGTATCTGAAGCCTATTTTGCGCGATTACTTGGATTGCCCTTTATCGCTGTAATGCCAAAAACGACTGCTAAAAAGAAGATTCAACAAATTGAATTTTATGGTGCGCGATGTCATTTTGTCGATAATGGTAGTCAAATGTATGCTGAATCAGAAAAATTAGCCGCTGAGTTGCAAGGCCATTATATGGACCAATTTACGTATGCTGAGCGAGCCACCGATTGGCGAGGTAATAACAATATTGCTGATTCTATATTTATCCAAATGGAAAAAGAGCCCCATCCTATTCCAAGCTGGATTGTAATGAGTCCTGGTACTGGTGGCACCAGCGCTACCATTGGCCGCTATATTCGTTATCAGCAGCAACAAACGCAGTTGTGCGTCGTCGACCCCGAAAATTCTGTATTCTACGATTACTTTCACAATGGTGACGCGAGCATTATTAGCGAAAAGAGCAGTAAAATAGAGGGAATTGGTCGGCCACGTGTTGAACCGTCATTTATTGCTGGTGTAGTTGACTGCATGATTAAGATCCCTGATGCCGCCTCAATCGCAACGATTCAGTGGTTAGAGCAACTCATAGGGCGTAAAACAGGCGCATCTACTGGTACTAACTTATATGGGGCGTTGCTGTTAGCAACACAAATGCGTAACGAAGGTCGAACAGGTTCTATTGTGACCTTAATTTGTGATGCGGGTGAGCGCTATCTTGATACCTATTACAACCCACAATGGATAGAAGACAATATTGGCTGTTTTGAACACTACCGAGAAAAACTCGCCACGTTTAATCAATCAGGTTTACTTCGTTAACCTGTTAAAATTAAAAAGCCGTTGAATATTGATTCAACGGCTTTTTTTGTTTCGTAAAAAACAAGTGGTCATAATGAACACTAAATAAACGCTTTTAGTCAATATTCAAATACTTATGTGTTTGTATCGATAAACGCCAGTTACGGCTAATACACACCTTCATGGCAAGTTCTGTTGCGCGCGCCTTTTGGCTAATAGGTTGTAAGCAAATGGTTTTATCAGTGACATCAATATTTAGCAATAATTTATCTAATTCATCAATATGGTGTTCAGTGGCGATAGGATGTTTAATTTCATTAGCACGATTTAATGCTTGTTCGAGTACCTTGTAGCCACCTTTCATATTGATTTTAGGTGATACAGTCACCCAAACATCTGTATGACATTTCACCTCAAAAGTACCGCTGGTTTCTATTTGTACCTGATAACCAGCCTCAATAAAAATCGTGGTTAATTCAGTCAAATCGTACAAACATGGCTCACCACCGGTTAACACAATGTGCTTAGCAGTAAAGCCTTTATCATGAAATGCTTGCAGTAACGTATAGCCAGTATGATCAGCCCATCTGCCGATGGTGCCGTCGACCTGAATCACTTGCTCTGCGGTCACTTTGTTTTCGGGTAACACATCCCAGGTTTGCTTTGTATCACACCATGCACAACCTACAGGGCAGCCCTGCAAGCGAACGAACAGTGCAGGAACACCAGTATAAGTGCCCTCACCTTGTATTGTTTCAAATACTTCGTTAACGGGATATTTCATCGTTTACCTTACTTCTAGAGACAAGTATTGGCTACCTGGCTTATAACGGGTCGGCATTTATAGAGTATTTTAACGTTAGCTGCAAGTATTTACACCTATGGCTTTGCAGTTGGGTCTGGCTTAGGTAACATATCAGTTCTATTTACCTGGACCACTAGGGGTTGATCACTCCGATCTTACCAGTCAGTTCAGTACGTTAAGAGTATATCCATGTCAGATGCAAAGCAAAACACGCCAACTAAAGCCCTTGTTGTTTTCAGTGGCGGTCAAGATTCAACCACTTGCCTTATTCAAGCCTTATCTCAATATGACGAAGTACACGGGATAACATTTGATTATGGCCAACGCCATCGTCAAGAAATCGAAGTGGCAAAATCCTTGGCTACTGAGTTGAAACTAGCTAGCCATAAAGTCATGGATACCACCTTATTAAACGAGTTAGCCATTTCAGCATTAACACGTGATGCTATTCCTGTATCACATGAGCTGATGAATAATGGTTTGCCGAATACTTTTGTGCCTGGACGTAATATTTTATTTTTAACTCTTGCGGGTATATATGCTTACCAATTAGGTTGCGATGCCATTATTACCGGCGTGTGTGAAACCGACTTTTCAGGCTATCCAGATTGCCGTAATGAATTTGTTCAATCAATGCAAAACTCATTAGCACTCGGAATGGATAAACCCCTTAAGATAATTACCCCATTAATGTGGCTCAATAAAGCTGAAACTTGGGCACTGGCTGATAAATATCAGCAATTAGCATTAGTACAACATCAAACGTTAACTTGTTATAACGGTATTGTTGGTAAAGGTTGTGGTGACTGCCCCGCTTGTGTCTTACGTCAACGTGGCCTAGATGATTACTTGCAAAATAGTCAATCAGTGATGGACTCATTAAACAGTAAGCTATAACAATATCGATAACATACTGTAACTAACTGCAACGGATTAATGCAGCTCTGCCGCAGCGCTATTTGGATGACGAAACCAAAAATGCACACAGGTTAACGCTATGCGGCAATTTTGCGCTACAGTTAAGTTTAGTGTTTTTGGATAAATTAAATTGGCTTGTTTTGACGGTGCGCAAAGAGGATATTTTGCTAAATCATAAATCAAACACTGTTGGACTTTATCACTTTGTTGTTGTCATCAGCCTTATTTGTATTGGGCTGTTTGCAGGAGATATACCTACGCCAGCATTTTTGCCTATTGATCAGTATTTAAGTTATCAATATAACGCCATTACTGATGGACAAATATGGCGATTAATCACCGGTAACCTGTTGCATACTAATTTATGGCATTTGCTGATGAATTTGGCAGGATTTTGGGTGATTGTATTTTTACATGAAGTCCATTACAAGCGTCATCCAGGCAAGTTGATATTACTGTTTCTCAGTTTATGTTTATTAGAAGGTATTGGTTTATATTTCTTTTATCCTAGTCTAAAAGCTTATGTAGGCTTAAGTGGTTTGTTACATGGGTTGTTTGCTTTTGGTGCAGTAATGGACATTCGCAAAGGTTACCGTTCAGGTTATTTACTGTTGCTTGGCGTGATCATTAAAGTCGGATACGAGCAGGTATTTGGTGCGACGAGCAGTATTACCCAGTTAATTAATGCTAGAGTTGCCACTGAATCACATCTGGTTGGTCTTATTTGTGGAATATTGTGCGCGTTGTGCTGGTCAACGATTGCCCATCGTTTTAAATATCACCACCTGCCTTAACGCTACACGTAAACTGTATTGACTTAAGCGTAGTTGTTTTAGGGCACATACTGGATAAACGGTATGTGCGCTTAATTGATTATAGGTTCTGCAGACTCTGACTCAATCTCTTGTCCATCCATTTCCTCAGACATCCCTGGAACAGTCACTTTTTCAGATTCAGATTCGGTAGATTGAACTGTGGCATTTGATTGTGCTCGCTCAACTAATTTATCGTATTCAGCTTGAGTAATAAGATAACTTTTTAATGGCGGTAATGGTTTAGTCGAAGGTTCTATCACAGGAACTTCTGTCATACCACTGATATCAACACGTCCAAATAGCAACGCAATAGTAATAACGAACACATGTATAAATATCACTATCAATGTTGTGTAACGACTTTTACTGACTACAGCCAAAAAACGCTGCCAAACATTGCCACTCATCATTGATTCGTTTGGCTGTAGTAACGATTCACTACTAGCAGGTTCAGATCCAATCGCACCCGTTAACTGCAACTGAATATTATCAGCGACTTGTTGTTGATGATGTTGTAATTCATTTTCATCTATCACTTCATCTTCTTTCTCAACAAAAGGTGTCACGTCTTTGTTAAATTCAATGTTAGCATTTTCAACCCGCGGTGATGGCATGTTGCCCCAATGCGGAACAGCGCTATTAGTTGTAGTAGATTGAAGCGAACTCGACTGATGGTTTTTTTCAGGCATATAGACTAACTCACCAAGAATGATCGGTTAAGTATAACGTTATAAACCTCATTAAGTAGCACCTTTTTATGAGGTTTATGGATGAATTGAATTAACAAATATTTACCCTATCGAGCGTTAAATTAGCATTATAAGTAACATAAATGGACACTTCAATTTCAGCTTACACGTGTTCACCTAAATATAGCTATTAAGTATTGAGACTGATAGACTAGCGGTGCTCAAAATCCAATCAGCACTATTTACAGGATATTATGAATTCATTATCAAACACTCTGGCATCTCAGCAAACAGTTATCGAATCCACTGGATCAGATTACTGCCAAGCGGAAGAAAAAGCCAATGCCCTTTCACATGCATTAGGTATTGTTGCCGGCATCATCGGCTTAATGTTAATGCTGATAAAAGCACCCGATCATTTAACCTTTGTGCAAATTACTGGTGTTGTAATTTATGGTATTAGTATTATCGCTTTGTTTCTTGCCTCTACATTATATCACTCAAGCAAAAGTGCATTGTGGCGCAAACGCTATAAAATGGCAGACCACTGTGCTATTTACACCTTGATTGCAGGCACTTACACGCCAATGATGCTAATTAGTTTACAAAGCACACAAGCCACTGTGGTACTTACTGCCATTTGGTCTTTAGCTTTGGGCGGGGTTATCTTTAAAACATTGTTTATCGGTCGATTTAAGGCCTTTAGTGTGGTGTTGTATTTAGTGATGGGTTGGTTATGTGTCACTGTGATGGGCGACTTAAAAACTCACATGAGTGACTTAGGCTTAAGCTTACTCCTTGTAGGCGGTTTATTTTATAGTCTAGGGGTGATTTTCTATGTTGGAAAACGCATTCCGTTTAATCACGCCATTTGGCATTTATTTGTGCTTGGTGGGGCATTCAGCCATTTTTTATGTATTTATCTCACCGTACTATAACGCTCTAAAGACAATATCACTTCTCAAAAAATTGCGGTTGTACTATGGCCGCAATTTTTCTATTATCTGTTGCTAATACACAGCTAACTCTGCTTAAAGACGCTATATGGAAACACATGACTAAACTGACGCCAATGGAGCGAATATGGTTTATTGTTAATATTATCCCTCAAGGCACTGTGCTACCTTATGGAATTGTCGCTGATTTAGCAGGGTTACCTGGTCGTGCGCGTTATGTCTCTAGAGCATTAAAATTAGCGCCTGAAACGCTTGCGCTCCCATGGCATAGGGTTATCAATAGTCAAGGTAGGATTTCCTTCGCAAAAAATACCGAACCTTTTCAAACACAGCAAGAATTACTAAGATTAGAAGGTATAACAGTGAACGTAGGCAAGATTTCGTTGTCTCAATATCAATGGAAACCCGATCTAGCCACCTTAGTAATGACATTACCGTTTTAATCTTAGCCTATTCAGAATTCTAAACTTTAAGGTAACTATACATTGGTCAATAAATTAACTCGCTTATTCACTCTGATGTTGTGCACTAGCCCTGTCTTATTCGTACAGGCCTCTGACAACCAACAACTCACTGCAGATACTGAGTCTACGGTTAAATTGACTGTGTCAGAAACTGCTGTGATAGCAGAAAAACTCGAGAAAATTGATGTCCCGGCCTCATTAAGTGCCATTGAACAAGCTGCTATTTTATCGCCATTAACGGCCCACAGTGCAAAATACAATGTGTTTTATGGCAGTTTCGAATTAGGCGAAGCAAATTATCGTTTACCTGCAACCGACAGCGGCTTTTACAGCTATCATTTCGACAGCGATGTCAGCTTATTAATGCTGTCTGATCAGCGTCATCTTACCAGCGAATTCACCCTTGAAAACGGTAAATTGGTGCCATTTAGATACATACAAGAACGCACTGGAACAGGCAGTGATTACACCGAACAGACTGCATTTGCCAAAGCACAGAAATTTATTCACACCATCTATAAGCAAGAAGCATTAAAACTGCCATATGAAGAAAAAGTGTTTGATCCGTTAATGGTTCAATTACAATTCAGAATGGACCTCGCGGCCAATATACGCCCATTAGATTATAAAATGGTCAAAGAAAAAGAAGTCGATGACTATCAATTTAGAGTTATAGGCAAAGAAAAAGTCACAATAAAAAGCGGCACTTACGATACGGTTAAAGTTGAAGTGGTGCGTGACAGTACCAAAAGACAAACATTTTTCTGGATGGCGCCTGATTTAGCCTATCTACCTGTACGTTTAAGCCATTTTTCTAAAGGCAGTAAGCAACTCGATATTCAGCTAGCAAGCTACCAATTTGAACAACCATTGCCACCCATGACGCCTGTCGTCATCGATGGCCCTAAGCCTGAAGCTTCAACTGCTGTGGATGAACTGATCTCTGAAGCTGAAAATGAAGCTGGTATTAGTGAGTCTGAATTAGACGAAATTAAACAGTTAGCCGTTGATTAGCTCGCCTTTACGGAATAACTTCCACTCACCCGGTTGTAAAACCACCCAATTTTCATTGTTGGTTAATGGTCGAGTCGCAATCACAGTCACCACGTCATTCGGTGTGGTTTCCTGACTAAAATCGATGACAACATCAGTATCAATCAACGTTGCCTGTCCAAATGGAGCGCGGCGGGTAATATGACATAAGTTGTTAGTGCAATAAGTCATTAAGTCTATGCCGTTGCTCAACAACATATTAAACACACCTAACTGTCTTATTTCATCCGCAAGTTGGCTTATATACTGAAACACTTCATTCATGTTTTCAGGTTCAAACTCGCCAAACTTATTAACTACAGACTCTAATATCCAGCAGAAAGCCAGCTCACTGTCAGTATCGCCAACAGGCTGAAAGCGTGATACTGAGAAGGTAGCTTGATAATCTGTTAATTGGCCATTATGCGCATAAGTCCAATAACGGCCCCATAGCTCGCGACTAAATGGGTGAGTATTAACCAACGATACACAACCTCGATTTGCCTGACGAATATGACTGATCACAATTTCACTTTTAATCGGATATGACTTAATAAGTTCGGCAATATGTGATTTGCTGCTAGGACAAGCATCTTTAAAAGTACGGTTACCTTTACCTTCATAGAAAGTAATTCCCCAGCCATCAACATGAGGACCGGTAACACCACCGCGTTCAGCTAAGCCTGTAAAACTAAAAACAATATCCGTTGGCACATTGGCACTCATCGCCAGTAATTCACACATTTGCCTTGCCTTTTCTGTTGCTATGTTGAGCTAAACACTTTTGTAGAACGTATTGTATCTACTAAGCTTATTGAGTGGAATATTTCTGACACACAAATATTTAAACAATTGTTTGAAAAACACTTGTATTCGAGGGCTCATAAGGTTAACTTTTACGTGACACAGGTCTGACCACGCTCTTTCTTGTGAATGAGATCAATAATAAAATAAGCTATTTGTCTACTTAAATAGCTTTAAGGAGAAGTACATTGACCACCCTACTTTGGATCATCGCGATGATCTTTGTGCTCGGCGCCATGGCATACCTGCAGGTATCGTTATTGTCTACAACAATTGCTGCGGCGATTGTGTTAGTTGTCGGTAGCACTTTGGATATTATTGGTGTAATTACATGGATTGTATTCCTTGTCATTGCGCTGCCACTAAACATCAAATCATTCAGACAGAATTTTATCAGTCGTCCGCTGATAAAAGTGTATCGCGGTATCATGCCTGAAATGTCTTCTACTGAAAAAGAAGCCATTGAAGCAGGTACAACGTGGTGGGAAGCAGATTTATTTGCCGGTAACCCTAACTGGAGCAAATTACATAACTATCCTAAAGCGCGTTTAACCGCAGACGAGCAAGCATTCATAGACGGACCCGTTGAAGAAGTGTGTAAAATGCTTAATCAACATGAAGTGTCGCATGTGCTAGGTGACTTGCCACAAGATGTATGGCAGTTCTTAAAGGATCACGGTTTCTTCGCGATGATCATTAAGAAAAAGTACGGCGGGCTTGAATATTCAGCTTATGCTCAATCTTGTGTATTACAAAAACTTGCTGGTGTAAGTAGCGAACTAGCCTCAACAGTAGGTGTTCCTAACTCGTTAGGCCCTGGTGAGTTATTACAGCACTACGGTACTAAAGAGCAGCAAGATCATTACCTACCTCGTTTAGCTCAAGGTTTAGAAGTGCCATGTTTTGCACTGACTAGCCCTGAAGCAGGTAGTGATGCTGGCTCAATCCCAGATTTCGGCGTTGTATGTAAAGGTGAATTCCAAGGCGAAGAAGTGCTTGGTATGAAACTTACTTGGAACAAGCGCTACATTACCTTAGCACCTGTTGCTACCGTACTTGGGCTTGCGTTTAAACTACGCGACCCTGATCACCTACTAGGTGATAAAGAAGAATTAGGCATTACTTGTGCGCTTATTCCTACTGACATTCCAGGAGTTGAAACTGGACGTCGTCACTTCCCATTGAACTGTATGTTCCAAAATGGTCCAACACGCGGTAACGAAGTGTTTGTGCCATTAAGCTTCATCATTGGTGGTCCAGAAATGGCTGGTCAAGGTTGGAGAATGTTGGTTGAGTGTCTATCTGTAGGTCGTGGTATTACCTTACCTTCAAACTCAGCTGGTGGCGTTAAAACGGCTGCGGTTGCTACCGGTGCTTATGCACGTATTCGTCGTCAATTTAAATTACCTATCGGTAAGTTAGAAGGCATCGAAGAGCCAATGGCACGTTTAGGCGGTAATGCTTATCTAATGGATGCAGTGGCAACATTAACCACTACCGCTATTGATTTAGGTGAAAAGCCATCGGTTGTTTCAGCCATCGTTAAATTCCACTTAACCGACAGAATGCAAAAGTGTGTTATTGATGCAATGGACATTCACGGCGGTAAAGGTGTGTGTTTAGGGCCGAATAACTACTTAGGTCGTGGCTATCAAGCTGCACCGATTGCGATTACTGTAGAAGGTGCAAACATTCTAACTCGCTCAATGATCATTTATGGACAAGGCGCAATTCGCTGTCATCCATATGTATTGGCCGAAATGGAATCTGCTTTTGATACTGACGCAAATCGTGGTTTAGCTAACTTTGACGCGGCTATCTTTGGCCATATTGGCTTTGCAACGTCTAACTTTATTCGTAGCTTCTGGATGGGCTTAACCTCATCTCGTTTCTCGAATAGCCCTTACTCAGATAAAACCAAGCGTTACTACCAACAGATGAACCGTTTCAGTGCTAACTTAGCATTATTATCTGACTTAGCTATGGCAACGTTAGGTGGCAACCTTAAACGTAAAGAACGTATTTCTGCTCGTTTAGGTGACTTATTAAGCCAGCTGTATCTAACTTCAGCAACGCTAAAACGTTATGAAGATGACGGTCGTTTAACTGAAGATTTACCTTTAGTTCAATGGGCGGTTGAAGATTCATTATACAAGTTACAAGATTCGTTAGATGACTTACTGAACAACTTCCCAATGGGATTAGGCATTGCACTTCGTGCCGTTATTTTCCCATTCGGTCGTCCGATTAAGCGTCCTAGTGATGTATTAGACCACAAAGTGGCTAAGATTATGCAAACGCCTTGTGCTAGCCGTGACCGTTTAGGTAAAGGCCAGTTCTGGACTGCATCTGAGTTCAATGCTGTAGGTATCCAAGAACAAACGTTTAAAGATATCCTTGCCGCAGAGCCACTGTACGACAAAGTCTGTAAAGCTGCTGGTAAGCGTCTGCCATTTATGTGGTTAGATAAAGTTGCTGCAGAAGGTAAAGCGCTTGGTGTGTTAAGCGACAGCGAAATAGCTTTACTTGAACGAGCTGAAATTGGCCGCTTAAAATCAATTAACGTTGATGATTTCGATACCGATGAGCTTCGTGCGCAACTAGCACCTAAAGCTAAGCAAGAAAAAGCAGCCTAGCTGCTAGGTTAAAACCTAAAATAAAAAGGGTAAAGCGCAAGCTTTACCCTTTTTCATCTCTACAGTTTAATGATGTTAGAAGGATAATGATGAAACAGTTAAGCGGATTACAATTGATGCAAGCTATGATAAATGGCGACATACCAGCCCCTTCTATTACTCAAACCATACCGATGAAAGCCATTGAAGTCAGTGAAGGCACTGTAACGTTTGAAGCGCATGCAGATGAACGTCATTTAAATCCGATGGGCGGTGTACACGGTGGCTTTGCAGCAACGGTTATGGACACAGTAACAGCTTGCGCAGTTCATTCTGCACTCCCTGCTGGGGTAAGTTATTCAACCATTGATTTGAACGTTAAAATGGTTCGCCCTGTGCCACAAAACCAGCGATTAATCGCAAAGGGAAGCTTAATGAACTTATCAAAGTCGTTAGGCATATCTGAAGGCACCTTAACCACTGAAGAAGGTAAGTTACTCGCTACTGCTACAGCGACCTGCCTTATACTTCGCCCTTAGATAGTAGGCTAAACGGTACTTTGCACGACTAGATGAAACGGGATCATAATACTCATTCCATTAGTGATGTCATTCTGTGTTGTCACTGAGTTTAGAGATTGTATTGAATCAAAGGTTGTTTGCGTAGAAAACACAGCAACAAAAAAGCCAGTCACTTACATGACTGGCTTTTGTTTATCCCAATTTCCGGTTATTTCAAGGCTTGCACATCAATGTTGACGCGATTAGCCTTCTTTTAACTCTATCTCTAACTGCTTAGCGACCGCTTCTGGTGAGCTGCTATTACGAGCAAACAAGCTATAAGCAACAGGAATAACGATCAAGGTAAAGAAGGTTGCCAGTAAAATGCCTGATAACACCACGACTCCAATAACAAAACGAGTTTCAGCCCCTGCACCACTGGATAACACTAATGGAATAGCCCCTGCCGCAGTCGTAATACCGGTCATTAGAATAGGTCGTAATCGTTGAGTCGAAGCCTGCAAAATCGCTTGTTGAAATTCAACACCACGGTCTCGTAATTGATTGGCAAACTCAACGATTAAAATGCCGTTTTTAGCCGCCAAACCAACCAGCATGATAATGCCAATTTGACTGTAAATATTAATACTTTGACCGGTAAACCATAACCCAATTAGGGCCCCTAATGTTGCTAACGGAACGGTTAACATGATCACCATGGGGTGAACATAGCTTTCAAACTGTGCCGCAAGCACTAAAAACACAATGCCTAATGCGAGTAAAAAGACAAAGTTCATTGAGTTACCTGACTCTTGGTAATCTAACGATGGCCCCTTATAACTTATCACTGCTTCTGCAGGTAAATAAGTCGCTGCAAGCTGGTTGAGATAATCTAACGCTTCACCCAACGTATAATCATCGGCCAAATTGGCTTCTAAGGTGATAGAACGCATACGATTGTATCGATTTAACGAGCTAGCATCGGCAAACTCTTCAATCGAGACTAAGTTCGAT
The DNA here is from genome assembly GCF_014164215.1 of Shewanella sp. SG44-2. Taxonomy (NCBI): domain Bacteria; kingdom Pseudomonadati; phylum Pseudomonadota; class Gammaproteobacteria; order Alteromonadales; family Shewanellaceae; genus Shewanella; species Shewanella sp. SG44-2. The sequence goes on along the minus strand of NZ_JACJEU010000035.1, from coordinate 18,081 downwards.
AACGGGATCAGTTGTTGCGAGCGATCCGAACGAACGTAAAGATTCTCCATATCTGTAGCGGTACTTTGATTGTCACGATTACCTTCGACAATCACATCATACTCTTCACCATCGCGCATAAAGGTTGTCACCAAGCGCGAACCAAGCATCGACTCTAAGGTTCGACCAATATGAGCAATTGAGACACCTAAATCTGCTGCACGTTCACGGTCAATCACCACTCTCAACTGAGGTTTAGTTTCCTGATAATCGTGATCTAAACCAATGAGCTTATGATTTTCTTTGGCTTTCTCGAGCATAATGTCACGCCAATCAGCCAATTCTTCGTAACTTGGGCCACCAATCACAAACTGCACTGGCTTACCTACACCGCGACCAAAAGCTTGGCGCATAATCGGGAATGCACGAATACCAGCTAAATCTGATAAACGATTGCGGATATCAACAATAATTTCATTGGCACTTCTACGTTCAGCCCAATCTTCCAAAACGATAATGGCCATACCGTTAGAAAAGTCTGATGCGGTGCCAAAGCCACGAGGAGCGCGGATCAATAAGCGCTTAATATCGCCACTTTCGACCAAAGGCATTAAGCGGCCTTCAACTTCATCCATGTATTTTTCAATGTATTCAAAGCTGGCACCCTGAGGCCCATTAACCATTAAAAACATCGAGCCACGGTCTTCTTGTGGAGCAAATTCTTGAGGGATTTTATTCAGTAAAAAACTACTTAATGCAAACGAGATTAAAACAATTAATGACACTAAAATAGGTCGCTTAACCCCTGCCTGTAAGGTTATTAAATACCAGCCCGATATCTTACTCATCATTTTATCGATTTGTTTAACCAGCCAAGGATCTTGTTCTGCAGGTTTTAATAACTTTGAGCACATCATCGGGCTTAGTGTTAGCGCAACAATACTGGAAAAAATCACAGCCGCACTCATGGTGACCGCAAATTCTTTAAACAGCTTGCCTAAATCGCCCTCTAAGAAGGTAATAGGCATAAATACAGCTACCAGCACCAAAGTCGTTGCCACAATGGCAAAGCCCACTTCACGCGCACCTAGAAAGGCTGCTTTAAGAGGAGAATCACCTTCTTCAATCCGTCGATGAATATTCTCTAACATCACAATGGCATCATCAACCACCATACCAATCGCAAGGATCATCGCTAATAGGGTCAGTAAGTTGATGGTATACCCTAGTGCATATAGCACTATAAACGTCCCCATTAAGGATACGGGCACTGTGATGGCTGGAATTAACATCGCTCGCACAGAACCTAAAAACAAGTAAATAACGATAATCACTAACACCATGGCGATAAACAGTGTTTGATAAACCTCATCAATAGAAGCTTCAATAAACACCGAGCTGTCGTATGAGCGTTTGATCTCCATTCCTGCTGGCAATGTTGGATTAAGTTTGTCGACCAATGCATTAGCAGCGCGCGCCACTTCAAGGGTGTTAGCGGTAGATTGCTTACTGACCCCTAAACCAATCATTGCCTCTTTGTTACCGCGGAAAATAATCCGCTCTTCCTCTGAGCCAATTTCAACCTTGGCGACATCACTTAATTTGACTAAGTAACCATCATCACCTTGCTTAATTACTAGGTTAGAAAAATCTTCTGCCGTTTTAAATACTCTGTCTAAGCGCACCGTAAAGTGACGCTCTTTCGATTCTATAGAGCCCGCAGGTAACTCCACGTTTTCAGAACGTAATGCAGCTTCGACATCAGACACGGTTAGATTGCGCGATGCTAACGCTTGGCGATCAATCCAGATTCGCAGCGCATACACTTTGCCGCCACCCAAACGCAAGGTTGACACCCCATCGATGACTGAAAATCTATCCACTAAATAACGATTCGCGTAATCAGTAAGCTGCAAGATATCCATTTGGTCAGAGACCAAATTGAGCCACATAATGACTTCATCACTGCCGTTGGCTTTGTAAATAGAGGGAGCATCAGCTTCTTCTGGAAGCTGTTCTAATAAACCTGAAATACGGTCACGAACGTCATTGGTTGCGGCTTCAATATCACGATTAATATCAAATTCAATGGTAACGCTTGAACGGCCATCACTGCTTGACGAACTAATATGGCGGATGCCTTCAACGCCACTTATTCGGTCTTCGATAAGTTGAGTGATTCGGCTTTCAACTACTGAAGCACTGGCGCCGCGATAACTGGTCTCGACTGACACTATAGGCGGGTCAATGTTTGGGTATTCCCGCAAGGGTAATTTATCGAATGAGACTAACCCTAAAACAATCAGCAAGATACTGATAACAGATGCAAAAACAGGCCGTTTAACCGATAAGTCAGTTAATATCATGCTGACTTCTCCATACCTTCTACTTGAGCAAACTTAAAGTTTTCGGCTTGTTCAACTTGAACTTTATCTCCTGGTCGAACTTTTAAAATCCCGCGAATAATCACTTGTTGGTCAACCTTAAGCCCATCGGTTATTTCAACCCAACCACGTGTTCGGCTGCCTAAAGTAACTTGTTGCTGTTCGACAACATTTTCAGTATTTACTACATAAACATAATGCTTGTTTTGAATCGGAATAATTGCAGCTTCAGGTAATAGTAATGCTTCGCGACTTTGCTTAATAAGACGCACTTTCATCAGCATGCCAGGCAGTAGCTTATAATCATCATTAGGCATTACCGCGCGCACAACCACCGCTCGAGTATCTGGGTTAACGCGGCTATCAATCGAAGTAACTACACCTTTAAATATCCGGTCTGGATAAGCAACAGCTTTAGCTTCAACGAGTTTGCCGGGTTGTAATTCTTGGATAAAACGCTCTGGCACAGAGAAATCTAATTTGATTTTACTGACATCATCTAAGGTACTAATTTGCTCACCTGGGGTCACTAAGCTGCCCACACTCACTTGGCGTAAACCTAATTTACCTGGAAATGGGGCTTTAATTGCGCGGTCTTCGAGTGCAGCTTTAGCCTGAGCCACTTCTGCACGAGTGGTATCAATTAAACTTTGTAAACGGTCGCGCTCTAATTCTGCAATCGTTTTGCTGGTAACCAATGATCGGATACGATCTAATTCGCGGAGGTTTTCAACTAACTTAATTTCGGTAACGGCTACTTTGGCTTTATGTTCGTCATTTCTGAGTTGTACTAATAGCGCGCCTTTTTTAACTAAATCGCCATCATTGAAATTAATACTGGTGACAATTTCAGTAACTTTAGAGGTAACGATAATAGACTCATAGGCTTTACCCGTACCTAATGCTTCGACTTCATCACGAATAGGCATAATAGCCACCTTGGCAACCACCACATTAGGTATTGGCCTAGGACGTTGAACTATCGCTTCTTTAGGAGCCAGTAAATAGTAAGCCGACAGTGCCGCTAGCACTATGGCAATCAGTACGATTATCTTTTTCATTTCGAGTCCGTAACCATCAAAGGTTGAATGAATTATATCTATGATTTTTTTATCTAAAGTAATTGTACTTCGCAATACATTCACATCAAGTTGTTTTACTTTTGCTTACAAATTACGAACAGATTAAACAAATAGTTCACCCGCGCTAAATATGCATTTAATTCACATTATTAGCAGAATTTATGCATACTTTATTAGCTTTACTCATTATTTGAATATTTAAACAATGGACATCCAAACTGTTCGACACATGCTGTGACAAATAGTGTTGGGCTTAAGATTCCGTCGTTGCTCAGATTAAGAGTGTTCACTGTTGAAATGGGCACTGCCTAATATTGTGATTACCCAACAATGAAGTCAGTATGTTAGGAATACTACTTGTAAATGGTTAATTCAAACTGAGTTTATAGGAGCTGAATAGTGTCCCATTGAATAGGATAACAATTGTTGTACAAGTGAACAAAATAAAAAGAGACGCTCGATGCGTCTCTTTCATGCTTAATAACTTAATTATAAACCTTAGCGAACTTTACGGTCTTCTTGCATCAAGTCAGAGATAATCTTGTACACTTCGGTAATAGACTCATCCGATAATGGCTTGTCTTCTACATCATGTAACAATATTTTAGTCTGATTAACATCATCAGTTTCTTTAAGCAGTAAACGATAATTGCCTTTTTTCAATGACAACTTTTCTTCGCTCCACAAAGAGCTCCAGAAACCACCGCTTTCTTCTAAATTAATATAAAACAGGCCTTTGCTGTTATCAGTATCAACAACATCAAAACCCATTTCCGGTAATACTAAGCGTAAACGCTCCCATACCGACTTATAATTTGCTTCGGCCAACCAATAAGCAGATTCAGTAGCATTAGTCACTAAATCAACTTTAATACCAAGGCTTTGCTCAATACGTGCAGCACGGATAGCTTGATCACGTTTAATGCTCATATAAGCAATAGCATTGTTAAGCATATCAGTGGTGTAACGACGTTTGTCTTCACCGCTTAATAAGATTTTTTGATCTTTATCATCGTAAAACTCTTGATGCTCAACTAAATCAATTGACACAGAACCAGAGCGACCATGTGGCTTCACATCCACTTGGTAACGGTAACGTTGACGCAGTTGATAAACTTTGTCACTGCCCCACCAATTAGATTCGATGATTTCATCATTTTCAATCCAATCAGTTTCAATAAAGCCAGCGGTAAGATCTTCGCTACGAACAGCTATATTATTTTTGTTTAGATAGCCATTGATGACATCAAAGATTTCTTGTTTTAAATCAGTAGTGCTTTCAATCGATTCAATCACGACACGAATACTATCACTGCTTTCTTCGATGTGTGTGCCTTCAGCCATTGGCAATACTTGTAATGGCGCACGAATATCAAGATTCTTGCCTACAAGCTGCTTATTTACGTTATTACCTACAACAGGAATGTCATATTCTTTGCTGTAAGTAGGCGTATTCAAGCCCTGTGGGATCGTCAATAATGGCGTTGTTTCAGCATTAACGAAATCATCATTACCATTGGCCTGACGGCGATCTAATGGCGTACTGCAAGCTGAAACAGCTGCAACAAGGAGTAACGGAGTGACTTTCTTTAACATGAATTTATTTTACCTCAATATGAGCTTGTTTCATTGTTTCTATTAACAGACCATGAAACTGCTCAGAAAGTTCAGTTAAAGGTAAACGAATATGACCATTAGCTATCAAACCCATTCTATGAACAGCCCATTTCACTGGAATTGGGTTGGCTTCACAAAATAACGAGCGATAAATACCCGTTAATGGTTGATCGATTGTTTCAGCTAATTGTGCATTTTTGGCTAACGCAGCATCACACATGGCTTTAAACGCATGTGGAACGATATTATTTGCAACTGAGATAACACCATTACCACCGAGTAATAAAAACTCACGTGCTGTGGCATCGTCACCGCTGTAAAGTAAGAAATCTTCACCACACAGTTCACGCAAACGTGCAACGCGGCTTAAATCACCCGTGGCTTCTTTTACACCAATAATATTACTGACACTTGATAATTCAGCCACAGTTTCTGGTTTCATATCAACAGCAGTACGACCTGGCACATTATAAAGAATTTGAGGAATGTCAGTACTTGCAGCAACGGCCGTATAATGGGCAATTAATCCCTTAGGCGTTGGTTTATTGTAATAAGGGGTTACGCCAAGCATGGCGACAACACCTGATTTTTGCATTGATTTGGTTAATTCGATTGCTTCTGCAGTGGCATTGGCGCCATTACCACCAATGACAGGAATACGACCTGATGCAAACTTAACAGTTTGGCAAACAACGGCCGCATGTTCTGTCATAGGCAAAGTTGCAGACTCGCCTGTAGTACCGACCGCGACTATGGCATCAGTACCTTGTTCAATATGGAACTCAACAAGTCGTTCAAGACTTGCATAATCTACTGTGCCATCACTATTCATTGGTGTGATTAAGGCTACGATGCTTCCGTTTATCATCTATCTTCCCCACGGTTTCAGGATTCGCTATGTTACTGATGCCAACCACTAATGACAAGCTCTTCGGTAACCATAATCTGAAATAAGTCATTAATGCTATTTAATGCAGCGTAACCTAGCATCTTTGAAGCCATAGCGCTAAAAAATAATCACATTTATGTGAGTGATATAGGTTACTATATTGAGGTGTTTTAGTGAAAAATGATAGCATTAGCACCCGCACAAAAACTGACATGCTACGGCATAAGTTTTCGCTCTACGATATCAAAAGTGAGGAAAATCCATGACCAATTATCTGGTCGTTACGGCAATGGGCGCTGACCGTCCAGGATTAGTAAGTCGTTTAGCGCGTTTAGCAAGCGAATGTGATTGCGATATAGTCGACAGTCGTATGGCATTATTTGGTAATGAATTTACCCTAATTATGATGATATCTGGCTCTTGGTCAGCTATAACAAAAATAGAAAGTTTATTACCCGCGCTGAGTGTCGAACTTGAACTCATGACCGTCATGAAGCGAACATCCAAACATACTCCCAAAAACTTTGTTTCTCGTATTGAAGTGATATTCAATGGTGAAGACCAGCGCGGAACCATGAAGAGCATTACCCAGTTTTTGGCCGAAAGAGGCCTCGACTTAGCGGCTGTGCGCTCTCACGCTGATGACAACGACAACCTTAAAACTCAGTCTATTTTATTAGCGATCAATATTCCTGATAAAATCAATCTATTGAAACTTGAACAAGGTATTCATGAGCTGGCAGAGTCTATGTCTCTAGAGTGCACAATTAAGCGTATGCAAGGCATTGCAGCGCCATAATAATTACAGTCACCTCTCATTGATGTGAACCTTGTACGTGCTAGTCACGTAATATCCGCATCACATTTGATAAAGGATCAATCATGAACACATTAAACGTTGGTGATACTGCACCAAATTTTACCCTGCAAAACCAAGCAGGCGAAGCGGTATCACTGCAAGACACATTGTCTAAAGGCCCTGTGCTAGTGTATTTCTACCCTAAAGCATCAACTCCTGGTTGCACAGTGCAAGCACAAGGCCTGCGCGATATCAAAGCACAACTTGATGGTTTACACGTGACCGTATTCGGCATTAGCCCAGACCCTGTTGCTAAACTGGCTAAGTTTGCCGACAAACAACAGCTCAACTTCGCTTTGCTCAGTGATGAAGACCATGCAGTTGCTGATGGTTTTGGCGTATGGGGACAGAAAAAATTCATGGGTAAAATTTACGATGGCATTCATCGCTTAAGTTTTATCGTCGGTACAGATGGCAAAATCAGCCATGTGTTGAATAAATTCAAAACCAAAGATCACCACGAAGTGGTTCTGGCCACGTTAGCTGAGTAATTGAAGCAAGGTGAACACCTTGCCTATACGCTTATAACGTAATAATAAAAAAGGGCTTAGCAATGTATTGCTAAGCCCTTTTTAGTAAGACTATTAAAAAAATCGTTAACGCCTAAGCGCTAACGTTCACACTATTTTAGTCTCTATACCGTTCTAGAATCTATACCGTTTTAGTGTTGTCGCTTGGCTGCTGTGGTTTTTCTTCGTCGGCTGCAGTCTCTGCATCACTCGACTCAATTGTAGCGCTTGCAACTTGTTTAGCCTTTTCTTGTGCAGCTAACTCTTTAGCTAGCAATGCAGTTTCTTGCTTAACTAATATAGCCTCTTCGTCAGCTAATAAGCGGGCTTTTTCTTGTTGTTCAAATAGCGCTAACTCTTCTTCTTTACGGCGTGCTTTTTCAATGGTGCGTTGCTCAGCTTCTTCAGCTTCGCGAACAGCCCTTGCTTCAGCGGCCGCTTTTGCTTCAGCATCTGCCACTATCTTGGCTTGGCGATCAGCTTCGTCATCTAATGCACGCTGAATAACAGCTTGATCTTGTGCTTCTTGTGGCAATAAGCTAATTAACTCTATGCCCACAGGTAGCACAATTGCTTCAACGCCAGATATAACTTTAACCTTGCCTTCTTTGGTCAAATAAACCAATGGCATTGCAGTGTCACCGTAGCGCTTTTTGAAATGATCATACGTAAAGTTTTCAGTTATATTGGTGATTTTCAATACCGCGCCTTTGGCCATTAAGGTGGCAATTTTGGCGTAAGATATGTTCTCACCAAACAAACATAAGCGCTTAAGATAAGATTCAGACAACTGATGACGAGCACTGGCGCTGTCTGCATTGTTTAAACCATACACTTTTTCGGTGCCCATTAAATCTTGGAAATGGAATGTCACCAACGGGTTTAACTGACGGTAAGGCGACATCACAAGCACTCGGCCAATACCACTTAAATCCATAAAATTAGATGCATGCTCTGACGCCGGGTTACCAAAGTACACCGGAATATTTTCCATGCGCGCTTGGCGAATACTGTCCCAGTTGTTGTCAGCTAGAATAACCTTAATATTTTTCGAGATTAAAATAGAAGCTAAATCACGTGAGAATTTAGACGCACCAAAGATTAACACCCCTTGATTAGAGCCCTCTTTCACACCTAAAAACTTAGCCCAACGACCGGCCGTTAAGCTTTGAATCACCACGGTACCAATAATAATTAAGAATACTAACGGTACAATCGAACTGGCACCTTCTAAGCCAACCGACTCTAGTTTAATGGCAAATAATGATGAAATGGCTGCTGCAACAATACCGCGTGGCGCAACCCAACTTAAAAACCACTTATCTTTTGACGACAAATTGGTGCCTAAGCCTGAAATCCAAATGCTTAATGGACGTGCGACAAACATCGCCACTAATAGCACCCCTACACCACCAAATCCTAGGTCCAGCATTGCACCAGAATCAAGGCGTGCGGCCAACAGAATAAACAACGCTGAAATCAGTAGTACGGTTAAGGTTTCTTTAAATTCCAAAATGTCGGCAATATCAACGCCGCGCATGTTCGCTAACCAAATACCCATTACCGTAACCGTTAACAAGCCAGACTCTTCTTGTAAAATGTTAGAGCCAACAAAAATGCCCAACATAATGGTTAATACTGCGGTGTTACGTAAGTAATGTGGGAATAAGTTTTTACGGATAGCTAAACCCGTTAAGTAACCGCCTGCAGCACCTAGACCAAAACCAAGCACTAAGGTTAAGCCTAATGCAGTCAATACGTGCGTGGTCGGGTCGGCTGTAACGGCTATATACTCAAATACTAGTACCGCTAATAATGCACCGATGGGATCAATAACGATGCCTTCCCAGCGCAATATACTGGCTAAATTGGATTTTGGTTGCACCGTGCGTAACATAGGCACAATCACGGTTGGCCCTGTCACCACTACTAGTGCGCCAAATAACATGGCAATTGCCCAATCAAACCCAAGCAAAAAATGCGCTGCTGGTGCAATACACGCCCAGGTAATAAATGCGCCGATGGTGACAAGGTGGGTCACCATTCGTCCATGTTCTTTAATTTCTTTAAAGTTAAGTGTCAGCGCACCTTCAAACAGGATGACCGCAACACCTAACGAAATAATAGGAAACAATAAATCACCAAAGATTTCATCTGGGTCTAATATCCCTAATCCTGGCCCTAACAGTAAACCACATAATAAAAGTGGTAAAATTGCTGGTAGACGTAATTTCCAACCAACCCATTGACACAAAAGCGATAACACACCGATTAATGCCAGCATGCCTGTAATGTGTTCAACCATAATTGTTTCCTTTTGTATTGCTATCATTGCTAATGACTAACTTAATAAGCAATGCGACTCACGTTAATATCGTGCTCTAAATGCATTCAACTTGACTGTTTACAACAACTTAATCAGCCAAATCATTAATTGCGATTAATCTATTTCTGTTAATCGATAAAACTTACTGATCTTTCTTTTTATTTCATCATAGGGACATAGTTAACTGATGCATATATGTTTGAGCCCATTAAAAACAGCTGACAAAATTTTGCATATAACATACTAATTTAACAGTAGGATCAAGACTTTTTTTGACCAATATCACATTTTATACCTTTTGCATATTTTTAACATATACATCTGAATTACTTCAGCAAATGGCAACATTAATTTAGACTCTAATCGATTGTTTTTTATCTATTAATTATCTAAAAGCAAAAACCTCAGCAAAAGCTGAGGTTTTATTAATAACATACATATAACGTAATTATTGTGGAATGCTCACCTTACCTTCCATTAATACTCGCGCACTTCGGCTCATAGTGGCTTTTTTAACTTGCCATTGACCTTGTACTAATGCTGCTTGCGCACCTACACGTAAAGTGCCAGATGGATGGCCGAAACGAACTGCACTCAGCTCACCGCCGCCAGCAGCTAAATTAACTAATGTGCCAGGAATCGCAGCAGCAGTGCCAATCGCCACCGCAGCAGTGCCCATCATCGCATGGTGCAATTTACCCATAGACAATGCCCGCACGACCAGATCGATATCATCAGTATTAACCGCTTTGCCACTGGAAGAAATATAATTCGCAGCAGGTGCCACAAAAGCCACTTTAGGGGTATGTTGACGGGCTACCGCTTCATCAATATGCTTAATTAAGCCCATTTTTACTGCACCATAAGCCCGAATGGTTTCAAACATGGCTAACGCTTTATCGTCATTATTAATGTCATCTTGCAACTCAGTACCTTGATACTGAATATCGGCAGCATTAATAAAAATCGTTGGAATGCCCGCATTGATCATGGTCGCTTTAAAGGTCCCTACGCCAGGTACGTCAAGTTCATCAACCACGTTACCAGTGGGAAACATAGCGCCATCACCATCAGCAGGATCTAAAAACTCCACTTGCACTTCAGCTGCGGGAAACGTCACACCATCAAGTTCAAAATCACCGGTTTCTTGTACTTCACCGTTGGTAATTGGGACATGAGCAATAATGGTTTTATGAATATTGGCTTGCCAAATACGTACAATTGCGGTGCCATTTTCAGGCACTCGGCTTGGATCGATTAAACCATTACTAATGGCAAATGAACCCACCGCTGCAGTTAAATTACCGCAGTTGCCGCTCCAATCAACAAACGGCTTATCAATCGATACTTGACCAAATAAATAGTCAACATCGTGATCAGCTTGAGTACTTTTAGATAAGATAACCGTTTTACTGGTACTTGACGTTGCTCCACCCATCCCATCGGTGTGTTTACCGTAAGGATCGGGACTGCCAATAACCCGCAATAATATTGCATCGCGGGCTGCGCCTGCCACTTGAGCAGCCGCAGGCAAGTCAGTTAAGCTGAAAAAAACCCCTTTACTGGTGCCGCCGCGCATATAAGTCGCTGGAATTTTCATTTGTGGTAAATGAGCCATCACATATTCCTAAAATAACAAAAGACCAAACCGGCAACCTAGCAATAAGCTTATAAGCTGCCGGTTAAATAAGGCACAAAATCAAATAATTACTTGGTTTCGTTAGCTAAAAAGTCCTGAGCAAAACGTTGTAATACACCACCGGCTTCATAAATTGACAACTCTTCGGCAGTGTCAACACGACATTTAACCGGAATGGTCACTTGCTCACCATTTTTACGAGTCATAATCACATTTAACATAGCGCCCGGTTTGCGTTCGCCCACCACATCGTAGGTTTCCGTGCCATCAATATGATAAGTATGACGATTATGACCTGCAGTGAACTCAAGCGGTAACACGCCCATACCCACCAAGTTAGTGCGGTGAATACGCTCAAAGCCTTCAGCAACAATCACTTCAACCCCAGCAAGGCGCACGCCTTTTGCAGCCCAGTCACGTGACGAACCTTGACCGTAATCTGCACCAGCAATAATAATCAGTGGTTGCTTACGTTCCATATAGGTTTCAATCGCTTCCCACATGCGAGTGACCTGGCCTTCAGGCTCTAAGCGCGCCAATGATCCTTGCTTAACCTTGCCATTTTCCTGCACCATTTCGTTAAACAGTTTAGGGTTAGCAAACGTGGCACGCTGCGCAGTTAAGTGATCGCCACGATGAGTGGCATAAGAGTTAAAATCAGCTTCTGGCAAGCCCATTTTATCTAGGTATGCCCCTGCGGCACTGTCGAGCATAATCGCATTTGATGGCGATAAATGATCGGTGGTGATGTTGTCTCCAAGCACTGCTAATGGACGCATACCTTTCATGGTGCGCTCACCCGCCAAGGCTCCGTCCCAATAAGGTGGGCGGCGAATATAAGTGCTTTGCGGACGCCAATCATATTGTGGATTTACATGAGTGCCATACTCGACTTTTATGTCGAACATTGGCTCATAAACTTTGCGAAACTGCTCAGGCTTAACGCTTGCTTTAACAACTGCATCAATTTCTTCGTCGGTTGGCCAAATGTCTTTCAACGTAACTGCTTGACCTTGGTTATCGATGCCTAAAATATCTTTTTCAATATCAAAACGAATCGTACCGGCAATGGCGTAAGCAATAACTAAAGGTGGAGATGCTAGAAATGCTTGCTTAGCATAAGGATGAATACGGCCATCAAAGTTACGATTGCCCGACAACACTGCAGTAGCGTATAAGTCGCGATCAATCACTTCTTGTTGAATGACTGGATCAAGCGCGCCACTCATGCCGTTACACGTGGTACAGGCAAAACCGACAATGCCAAAACCTAAGTTTTCAAGCTCAGGCAATAAACCTGCTTCTTCTAAATACAATTGCACTGCTTTAGAGCCAGGCGCAAGCGATGATTTCACCCAAGGTTTACGTAATAAACCACGAGCATTAGCATTGCGAGCCAATAAACCGGCAGCAATCATGTTGCGTGGGTTACTGGTGTTAGTACAGCTAGTAATCGCAGCAATAATCACTGCACCATCGGGCATTTTACCGGGTTCGTTTTCAACCACGCCACTAATACCACGCGCCGCTAATTCAGATGTCGGTACACGACTGTGTGGGTTAGACGGGCCTGCAATGTTACGACCAACAGATGACAAGTCAAAGTGTAATACACGTTCATACACAGCATTAGTTAACGTATCAGCCCATAAACCAGCTTGCTTGGCATAGGTTTCAACTAGTTTAACTTGCGAGTCGTCACGGCCAGTTAACGTTAGATAATCGATAGTTTGTCTATCGATATAAAACATCGCCGCGGTAGCGCCATATTCAGGCGTCATGTTAGTAATAGTAGCGCGATCGCCTAGGGTTAAATGGGTGGTACCTTCGCCATAAAACTCAAGATACGATGACACCACTTTTTGCGCACGTAAGTATTCCGTTAACGCCAGCACGATATCGGTAGCGGTAATACCAGGCTGCGGTTTACCTGTTACTTCAACACCGACAATTTCCGGTAAACGCATATAAGATGCACGGCCGAGCATGACGCTTTCAGCTTCTAAGCCGCCCACACCAATGGCAATAACACCTAATGCATCTACATGAGGTGTATGGCTGTCGGTGCCAACCAAGGTGTCAGGAAACGCCACACCATTTAGCGAATGTACTACAGGCGACATACGCTCTAAGTTAATTTGATGCATGATGCCATTACCCGGTTGGATAACATCAACGTTTTTAAATGCCGTTTTGGTCCAATTGATGAAATGGAAACGGTCTTCATTGCGGCGGTCTTCAATGGCGCGGTTTTTCTCAAACGCGTCTTTTTCAAAACCAGCATGCTCTACAGCCAGCGAGTGATCGACAATCAATTGTGTCGGTACCACTGGGTTCACTTTTGAGGGATCGCCACCTTTTTCTGCAATCGCATCACGCAGGCCCGCTAAGTCGACTAATGCAGTTTGACCTAAAATATCATGACAAACCACGCGGGCCGGATACCACGGAAAATCGAGGTCACTTTTGCGCTCAATCAGCTGCTTTAGCGAATCAGTAAGCATGTCAGGCGAACAACGACGCACTAGGTTCTCGGCAAACACACGAGAACAATAAGGTAGTTTGGCATAGGCACCAGGCTCAATCGCATCAACAGCCTCTTGGGTGTCAAAATAATCTAATTGGGTGCCAGGTAAGGCTTTACGGTATTGAGTATTCATAACTTCATCCACAATAAACATGAAAGGAATAAGCGCTAATCTATATCGAAAAAAGCCGAGTCATCATAATGAGACTCGGCATGCTGATTAACGTTGGCTAATAGGCGCCACTTTACGAGGCTCACTGCCCACATAATCTGCACTTGGACGAATAATGCGGTTGTTCGATCGCTGCTCCATTACATGTGCAGCCCAACCGGTTAAACGTGAACAAACGAAGATCGGCGTAAATAACTTAGTTGGAATACCCATAAAATGATAAGCAGAGGCATGGAAGAAGTCAGCGTTACAGAATAACTTTTTGGTGTCCCACATAAACTCTTCACACGCGACAGAAATGTCATATAGCGAGGTATCACCGTTTTCGTGAGCCAGCTTTTCAGACCACTTCTTAATAATCACATTACGTGGATCAGACACGCTATAAATAGCATGGCCAAAGCCCATGATTTTTTCTTTGCGTTCTAACATCAATGCCATTTGCACTTTAGCATCAGCTGGCGAGCTGAACTTTTGGATCATATCCATCGCCGCTTCATTAGCACCACCGTGCAGTGGACCACGTAATGAACCAATCGCACCGGTAACACAAGAATACATATCCGATAATGTTGAAGCACATACACGCGCGGTAAAGGTTGATGCGTTGAACTCATGCTCTGCATACAAAATCAACGACACATCCATTACACGGCGATGTTGCGCTGACGGTGTTTCACCGCGAAGCAGTTTAAGAAAATGTCCACCCAGAGAATCTTCACCTGTGGTGCAATCAATTTCTACACCGTCATGAGTGTAACGGTACCAAAAACACATGATGGCCGGAAATGCGGCTAATAAGCGGTTCGACGCTTTGTGTTGCTGAGTAAAATCGACTTCTGGCTCAAGGTTACCTAAAAACGAGCAACCAGTACGCATAACATCCATTGGATGAGCATCAGCAGGAATTAATTTTAATACCGCTTTTAGTGCATCAGGTAAATCACGCTGCGCTTTCAATTCTGCTTTATATGCAGTTAGCTCAGCTTGGTTTGGTAACTCGCCGTTAAATAATAAATAAGCGACTTCTTCAAAGGTAGCGTTATCGGCTAAATCAGAGACATCGTAACCGCAGTACGTTAGGCCTGAACCTGATTTACCGACTGTACATAATTTTGTTTCGCCAGCACTCTGACCGCGTAATCCTGCGCCTGATAATTTCTTGTCTACCATGATATCTTCCTTCTTATGCTTTTCACGATTTAGCCATGCTAAATCGTGATTGTAGGGTATTGTTATTTTAGTTGTAATCGAGTCTTGCTGTCGTACTGAGGCCGTTATTTATTTTTACCTTCGGCAAATAAGCTGTCTAATTTTTGTTCATAATCGTGATAACCCAAATAGTCGTATAAATCCATACGAGTTTGCATGGTATCTACCACTGCTTTTTGGTCGCCATCGGTTAAAATAGCACTGTAAACATTTTCAGCTGCTTTGTTCATTGCACGGAATGCACTCAATGGGTACAACACCATTGCCGCGCCCCACTCGCCTAATTGTTGCTTATTCCATAATTCAGTTTGGCCAAACTCAGTAATGTTAGCCAAAATTGGCACATCTAATGCTTCAGCAAAGGCGCGATAATGCTCTTCAGTTTTAATTGCTTCAGCAAAAATACCGTCAGCACCGGCTGCCACGTACGCTTTAGCACGCTCGATAGCGGCTTCTAACCCTTCTTGAGCAAACGAGTCAGTACGCGCCATAATGAAAAAATCTGGGTCGGTACGGGCATCAACCGCCGCTTTAATGCGGTCTACCATTTCTTCTACTGGGACTATTTCTTTATTTGGACGATGACCACAACGCTTTTGCGCCACTTGGTCTTCCATGTGGACCGCTGCAGCGCCGGCTTTTTCCATGTCACGAATGGTTTTGGCAATATTAAACGCCCCACCCCAACCCGTATCAATATCCACCAGCAAAGGTAAATCACAGGCTGAAGTAATACGTTGCACATCAACAAGCACATCATTGAGTGATGTCATGCCTAAATCGGGTAAACCATAAGAGGCGTTAGCCACTCCGCCACCAGATAAGTAAATAGCTTGATGACCAATTTGCTTTGCCATCATGGCGGCATAAGCATTAATGGTACCGACAATTTGCAGTGGTTTGTTGTTAGCTAATGCTTGACGAAATTTTTTACCTGCGCTCATGATATTTTCCTTATATGCAATTATGACCGTGGGCGTAGCACGCCACACGCAAGACATTACGATAATTTGTGTTCGATATTATTTTTAGAATACATAATGTGGCGACGCATCAGCATTTCAGCCAATTCTGCATCACGATTTAAAATGGCCTGAACAATGTGTTTGTGTTCATCATAAGCGGTGGTCACACGCGGACCCGCCATGCCAAGTTGTACGCGATACATGCGCACTAAATGGTAAATGCCATCAAACAGCATTGAAATTAGGTGTTTGTTTTTACTGCCTAAAATAATCCGATAATGAAAATCAACATCACCGGCTTCTTGATAATAAGACTCGCCGCCTTTGACCTCGTCAAAGTGGGATTGTAATAAATGGTTCAAGTCAGCGATTTCATCATCAGTCATGTTTTTCGCCGCTAAACGTGCCGCCATGCCTTCGAGTGATTCACGCACTTGATACAGCTCCATCAACCCTTGTGGAGATAACGCCACCACACGAGCGCCTACGTTGGCTTTACGCTCAACAATATGGCACGACTCTAAGCGGTTAATGGCTTCACGGATCACGGCTCTACTCACGGCATACTTTGTCGACAATTCAGTTTCGCTCAATTTAGAGCCGGCCTGAATACGACCTTCGACTATATCGTCTCTAAGGGCTACAAAGGTCTTATCTGCTGAAGTAATCGGCTGGATCATATTCATACCTTGGATAATAAAAACTGACATTAAAAACAGCTACACAAAACAAGTTGTCGACAATATAGCACCTTTAAATCGTATAACAACCCCAAAAGGCACTTTTTGTCGACAATTATTCCATTTCATCATAAAGCGTTAGCTATTACCTATTTATGACGTCACTCAATAAACCTTAAGTCAGCCCATGCTAATATTAGCCGCCACGGTATGGCTCATCACGCCATTGTGGTTCGATGATGACTCCGCTATCTGTAGACTCTA
Organism: Shewanella sp. SG44-2; assembly: GCF_014164215.1. Lineage (NCBI taxonomy): Bacteria > Pseudomonadati > Pseudomonadota > Gammaproteobacteria > Alteromonadales > Shewanellaceae > Shewanella > Shewanella sp. SG44-2. Next base: position 977 of record NZ_JACJEU010000035.1, on the reverse strand, counting down.
TGTTGGGTTACACTCCTCTTTATAAAGCGATTGAGACATCGATTAATCCAACAATAAATAGAACAACAAATACAATAAGGGTCTCTTGATGAGCCAACATTTAGCCTGCCAACTTGAATTGATCCATTTGTTTGTCCATGTCGTTAATGCCGGTGGGTTTTCATCTGCAGCACAAGAGTTAAAGTTGCCCATTGCCACTGTTAGCCGCAAGATCAGTAAATTAGAACAAAGCCTCAATACTCAATTGATAATGCGCAGTACCCGTAAACTTCGATTAACTGAAGAAGGTGGTGCGTTATTTGACCGTTACTATAATGTGGTGGCGCAATTTGATCGTATTTGTGGTCAAACTATTAATGAGCCGCAAAGCACCCTACGAATATCGACACCCGTTTCGATAACTTCGATGATATTAATTGAGGCCATCAATGACTTTTCCAAACAACATCCGCACATTCAACTGCACATCACCCAAAATAACAGCACCATTGATTTGATAGATGAAGGAGTCGACGTCGCCATTGTCGGTGGTGCGCAACCGGACTCATCTTGGGTATCAACATCGTTGGGAGTATTAAATTACGGCTTGTATGCATCACCTGAGTATGCAAAGCAACTCATTGAGCTTCGCCACCCGCAGCAGCTAGTTGATTATCAGTTAATTAAAGTGTGGCCGCTGTTTAACTGGACCTTAAAACATCACAGTGGTGAGCAGTATTATTACGATGGCCCCGCTAAATTAACCCTAGGGGATTTACACGGCGCAATACGCGCCGCTGTCGGTGATGGCGGGATTTTATATGGACCAGAATTATTTGTTAAACCACAACTATTGAATCAAGAGCTAGTACCTGTGTTAGCGGATTGGGCTGGTGAGCATCGCCGGATCAGTATTTTGTATCATCAACGTCGCCAACAACCCTTAAAAGTGAAATTGTTTATCGAGTTTATTCAGCAACGTGCTGCCACTATCTTCG